>JASEFR010000021.1 GCA_030019025.1 bacterium | reverse complement strand
AAGGAGTTCTCTGATTTTTAGCTTCTTTTCATAATCTATAACTGGCTTCACTTCTTTAAATAGATCCGTTTCCTGCTTAAAGCGTGAGAAAACATCAAGTAAAAGGTCTACCCCATACTGAAAAACGTCGTCCGGGTTAGCTGTTCCATCGGTCCATAGCTCAAGAGTGAGTTTTTCAAAGTCGGTTCTGGCTTTAACTCTAACATTTTCCACCGTAAAATTAACCTTAGTAACAGGTGAAAAGATCCCATCCATTTTGATATAACCCACCGGGAGGTCTTCTATGTTTATATCCTCGGCTGGGACATAACCCCTACCCCGGACCGCGTAAAGTTCCATATTGACGACCACATCGTCTCCGGTAATTGTAAAAAGGTGCTGTTCAGGATTAACAATAGTAACGTACTCCGGTGTCTTTATATCGCCTGCTTTATAGTCCCTCTTCTCAGTCGCAGTCAACCTCAGGATGGCACTTTTTTCAATTTCTGGATCGAACTTAATTCTGACTCTTTTCAAATTGAGGATGATATTTGTCACATCCTCGTATACACCGTCCATGGCGTAGAACTCGTGAGGAACTCCATCAATCTTGACTGCAACAATCGCATAACCAGGAATAGAAGAAAGAAGGATTCTCCTTAGGACATTGCCTATCGTATGTCCATAACCTCTCTCGAGAGGGGAAAACACATATCTGCCGTAATCAGCAAGTACCTCCTCTCGATAAACACCGAGAGGGAAGACATATTTTATATCTTTAACAAAACTAAAATCAATACCTTCCTGTTTCTTGTATACTGGCATAAGCTACCTCACTTAGAATAAAGCTCCACAATCAATGTTTCATTGATCGGGAATGTTACATCGCTTCTTTCGGGCATTCTTACGACTCTTCCCCTGAAGTGCTCTCTGTCTAATTCCAGCCACGTTGGTACATCAAAGGCCTTTCTTTCCTCAAGGCTTTCTACAACAAAAGGAATATTTCTGGATTTCTCTCTAACCTCAATAATATCATTCACACTAACAAGATAGGAAGGGATATCAACTTTATTACCGTTAACCAGTATGTGACCGTGTTTCACAAGCTGCCTGGCTTGGTTTCTCGATTTAGCAAAACCTAACAAATAACAAACGTTATCAAGTCTTCTTTCCAGTAAGCTAAGAAGATTTTCACCCGTATTACCGGGCATCTTCCTCGCCATTTCAAAATACCTTCTAAACTGTGCCTCCAAAACGCCGTAAATCCTTTTCACCTTCTGCTTTTCTCTTAACTGCATTCCGTAAATCGATAACTTTTTCCGAGCCGCGCCAGGTGGAGCCCCGGGAACAGACTTCCTTCTCTCAAGAGCACACTTGTTAGTTTTGCAACGATCACCTCTCAAAAATAATTTGATACCTTCTCTCCTACATAACCTACATTTTGGCCCAGTGTAACGTGCCATAGCTAATTAAACCCTCCTTCTCTTAGGTGGCCTGCATCCATTGTGAGGTATTGGAGTCACATCCTTAATACCGATTACTTCAAGGCCTGCTGATTGAATTGCCCTTATGGCCGTTTCTCTACCCGGTCCCGGCCCTTTAACCCAGACTTCAACTTTCTGAAGGCCCAAATCCTTTGCCTCTTTTGCGGCCTTCTGGGCAGCTGCACCAGCAGCGAAGGGTGTTCCTTTTCTGGTCCCAGAAAAGCCAACGGTTCCGCCACTTGCCCAGGTAATTGTATTACCCTTCAAGTCGGTTATCGTTACAATTGTATTATTAAAAGTAGAATAAACGTGAGCAATTCCAACAGGCTCAACTATTCTCGCTTTCCTCTTTTTTCTCTGTGCCTGCGATTCTCTTGTTCTCTTAGGCGCTGCCATATGCATTTCCTCCCTTACTTACCAGCTGTCTTCTTTTTCCTGAACATATTACCTCTCGGACCCTTACGAGTTCTTGCGTTGCAACGGGTTCTCTGTCCCCTAACCGGTAAGCCGGCAAGGTGCCTTAACCCCCTATAACAACCAATATCGATTAATCTTTTAATGTTTCTCTGTACTTCTGCTCTCAGCGCTCCCTCAACCTTGTATTTAGAAACCTCATCTCTGAGTTTGGCAACTTCTTCCGGTGTAAGATCCTTTGTCTTCTTGTCTGGTGAAATACCCGTGGCCTCAAGAATCTTCTTGGCGGTCGAGAAGCCTATACCGTAAATATAAGTCAAGGCCACAAAAATCTTTTTGTCTCTTGGTAAGTCAACACCAGCAATCCTCGCCATTTTCCCTCCTAACCCTGCCTTTGCTTATGCTTCGGGTTTTCACAAATAACCATTACCCTTCCTTTTCTCTTAATTACCTTACATTTATTGCAAATTTTTTTGACAGAAGACCTTACCTTCATTAAAAAATCCTCCTCATGAAGTTTATTAATTTTAATGCAAAACCCATAGGGTGTCAAAAGTAATGCCTATTTATACCTATAAACAATACGACCCCTCGTGAGGTCATAGGGCGATAGTTCAACTACCACTCTGTCCCCAGGCAAAATCTTAATAAAATTCATCCTCATCTTGCCGGAAACGTGGGCCAGTACAACTACGCCATTGTCAAGGGTAACTCGGAACATTGCATTAGGCAAAACCTCTTTTATCGTACCTTCCATTCTTATAACGTTTTTCTTATCCATATACCACCCTAGTTAAATTTTGAAAACCATCCTTGGTAACTAAAACTGTTTCTTCAAAGTGGGCTGCCAAAGAGCCATCCATAGTAACAATAGTCCACCCATTTTCCTTCTCTCGAACATCGCCGCTTCCTAAAGTAAACATTGGTTCGATAGCAATGATAACGCCTTCGTACAATACAGGTCCATTCCCCTTTTTGCCAAAATTTGGCACAAAGGGATCCTCGTGTAATTTGAGTCCTACACCATGCCCCCCAAGAATCTTAACCACACCGAGTTTAAACCTGTTAGCAGTCTCTTCAATCGCATGAGAAATGTCACCAAGGTGAATACCCTCCCTGATTACCGACATCCCTTCCATCAGCGCAAGTTTAGTGCCATTTACTAACCTGTTAATAGAAAGATCTGAATCATTTCCGAGAAAATAAGTCTTAGCAGCATCACTGAAAAAGCCCTGATAGTTAACCCCTATGTCCACCTTTACGAGATCTCCTTCTTGCAAAACCCTTTCGTCAGGAATTCCGTGTACAACTTCATCATTTATTGAAATACAACTCGACGCAGGATATCCTCTGTAACCGAGAAAAGCCGGCTCAGCTTTGAAATCAACAATAGCACTAAAAATAAAGTCATCCAGCTCCTTTGACGTGATGCCTGGCTTTATGAATTCATCAACCTTTTGAAACACCTTTCGGAGGATGTTGGCGGACTTCTTAATCATTTCGATTTCTTTAGGCTTTTTAATGTAGATCATAATCCTATAACCTTAAGCAGATTGGTATATACCACATCGGGTGATTGGTTCCCATCTACCTTTTTAAGAAGGCCCCTATTTTCATAATACTCTAATAAGGGCATTGTTTGCTGGTAATAGACCTTAAGACGATTCTCGATAGTTTCTTCGTTGTCATCACTTCTCGTTATTAGCTTAACTCCGCAAACATCACATATCTCATCCTTCTTGGGTGGCTCAGTGATCAAGTTATAGACTCTTTTACAAGAAGGACAAATCCTCCGAGCCAGTAACCTCCTCTTCACCTCTTCATTTGTAACATCAAAGTAAATAACCCCCGTTAACTTTTTGTTCAGGGTTTCCAGAAGACGGTCAAGCCCCTCAGCCTGATTGACATTTCTTGGAAAACCGTCAAGAACAAATTGGTCAAGTTGTAAAATTTTTTCCCTCACAAGTCCTATTATTATATCATCTGGCACAAGCTCGCCCCTTTCCATATAGACTTTCGCTACTTCACCTAAGGTTGTACCTTGATTTACCGCTTCCCTCAAAATATCACCCGTTGACACCTTAACTATCCCGAAAGCATCCTGTAATTTCTCTGCTTGGGTTCCTTTTCCAGCACCAGGAGGGCCAAGAAATATGAGTCTTATCCTCTCCATCCCCTAATTCTGCCCTTCTTCAAGAGGCCTTCATACTGGTTCATTATCAGATAAGAATTTATCTGCTGCATTAATTCAAGGGCTACGCCTACAATAATGAGAATTCTTGTTCCCCCAAAGTAAATCTGCGCTCCAGTCCATTTCATAATGTGATAAGGAATTATTGCAATTAAAGCAAAAGCAATGGCACCGGGTAAAAGAATCCTGCTCATTACCCTGTCAATGTATTCGGCAGTCTTTTGCCCAGGTCTTACTCCAGGAATAAAGCCGGAATACCTCTGAAGATTATCTGCAAGATCCTTTGGGTTAAGGACGATGGATGTGTAATAATAGGCAAAGAAGACAATTAACACAGCATATATAAGATCGTACAAGACATTCCCTGGACTGAATTTGGTTGCAAAATTCTGTAAAAAATCAACTTTTGCGAACATAGCTAAATTACTCGGGATCATAAGAATAGTTTGGGCAAAAATTATCGGAATTACGCCCGCAGTATTTAGAGTTAATGGAAGATATGTGGACTGTCCACCGTACACCCTTCTTCCCACGATCTTCTTCGCATACTGAATAGGAATCCGCCTCTGGGCCTCCGTAATCATAACTACACCCGCAACAGTAAGAATGATAATAACAAGGAGGAAAAGAAAAGCAAGGGGAGAAATAGAACCGGAACGCAACAACTGGAAAGTATTTGCAAACTCATAGGGGATGGAATCCAATGATCCAGCAAAGATCAGCACTGAGATACCATTTCCAATTCCATTGTCAGTAATCTGTTCGCCCAGCCACATCAAAAAAAGAGTTCCTGCAATCAGAGATATAACAGTCTGGAACATAAACGCAGGACCGGGATTAGGAACAACTCTGGCTCCAGATGGGGCAACCACATTGGATAAAAAGAGGGCAATACCAAATGCCTGAATCCCTGCCACAACTACAGTAAAATAGCGCGTATATCTATTTATAAGTCTTCTCCCGTGTTCTCCTTCTTTCTGCAACCTTTCCAAGTAAGGCCAAGTAGTTGTGAGTAACTGGATGATAATTGAAGCAGATATATAAGGCATTATTCCAGCGCCGAAGATTGCTGCCCTCTGCAATGCACCACCAACAAAGATGTCATAGAGACCAAAGATAGTACCGGTAAATTGCGACTTAAAAAATTCAGCTAAGGCTTGGCCATTAATACCGGGGAGAGGGATGTGAGTTCCTATACGATATATTACTATAATAAACAGGGTAAACAGTATCCTCTTTCTTAATTCTCCTATTTTTGGTATAGCATCAAGATTCTTTAACATTTATCTTCCCACCCGCTTTTTCAATTTTAGCCTTTGCACTTTCAGAGATCTTATCCACTTCTATAACAATTGGTTTTGAGATTTCGCCGCGGCCGAGCAATTTCACCGGCTTATCTTCATCCTTTATAAGCCCCTTTTGCAGGAGAACTTCGCGATTCACAACGTCACCGGCATTAAAATGCTTATCAAGGGTATCAAGATTCACAATCTGATATTCCACACGAAATGGGTTCTTAAAGCCCCTCTTGGGTAACCTCCTATAAAGTGGCATTTGACCGCCTTCAAACCATACCGGTTTAGCTCCGCCGCTCCTCGCCTTCTGCCCTTTATGTCCCTTACCTGCAGTCTTACCATGACCAGAACCAGGGCCTCTTCCCACCCTCTTCTTCCTCTTCTTTGCACCTTCGTTTGGACGTAAAGAACTTAGATCTATCATTTTTTCTCCTCCTCTATTTCTTCAACCCTCAGAAGATAAGCCACCTGATTTATCATACCCCTTATCTGAGGTGTATCTCTGTGAATCTTCGTCTTTCCAATTCTGCCAAGGCCAAGGGCTCTCAGAGTTAATTTATGCCTTTTGTCAACATCTATTGAACTTTTAATTTGTTGTACTTTCAGAAGTTTTTGCGACACGGCCAAACCTCCTTAGTACTTTTTCTGGGTTATGTCCCCTTTCTTTGACAATTCTTTCCGGATCTACCAGAGAAGTTACAGCCTTAAAAGTAGCTTTCATAAGATTGATGGGGTTATTAGAACCTAAGGACTTCGTAAGAACATTCTGGTACCCTGCAGCTTCAAGAACAGCTCTAACAGCTTGAGTTGCAATGATACCGGTACCCGGAGCAGCTGGTTTGAGTAAAATTTCCGATGCCCCTTCCTTAACAATCACTTCGTAAGGTAAAGTTCCATTTTTGATTACGCATTGTTTCAGGTTCCTACGTGCCCTTCTTAAGGCTTTTTGGATAGCTTCAGGCGTTTCAGCAGCCTTCCCATGACCGATCCCGACCCTACCATTTCCATCACCTACCACTACCCACACAGACATTTTCAGGTTTTTACCACCCTTGGTAACCTTAGTAACTCTACTGATATAAACTATATTTTCTATCAGTTCTGAACTTTCTCTTTCAAATTCCTCAAAAAGTGCCATACGTTACCTCCTAAAATTCAAGGCCAGCTTCCCTGGCTGCATCCGCTAATGCCTTCACTCTGCCATGATATTTGTACCCAGCCCTGTCGAAAACTGCCTTATTAAAGCCCTTATCTAATGCCCTCTTAGCAATTAATTTCCCCACAAGCCTGGCTTTTTCAATTTTTCCCTTAACAGCCTTAACCTCTTCCCGGATCTCAGGAGATAATGTTGAAGCGCCACAAATAACCCTGCATGGTCCAAAGGGTGGGTCAATAACCAGTTGAGCATATATGTGCCTTGCTGATTTGAATACCACTAACCTTGGCCTCTCTTCAGTACCCTTAACTTTCTTTCTAACTCTTAAATGACGCCTTTTCCTCTTCAATACCTTTGTCTCCCTATCCATTACTTCCCTCCAGCTTTAATACCAGCCTTACCAGCCTTTCTTCTCACTATTTCACCACGATATCTTATACCCTTTCCTTTGTAAGGTTCAGGAGGTCTTACTCTTCTTATAGCAGCTGCAACATCGCCAACGAGATATTTGTCAATCCCCTTTACTCGTATAATATTCTGTCCCTCTACCTCATATTGGATACCAGGCGGTGGTGTAAACTCAACGGGATTAGAAAAACCTACATTAATTACAAGCTTAGAACCCTCCATTTTTGCACGGTATCCAGTACCTACAATTTCCAGTTCTTTAACAAATCCCTTCGTAACGCCCTCGATCATATTGTTTATTAATTGCCTCGTCGTCCCATGAAGAGCCTTATGGATTTTTTTATCTGAAGGCCTTTCAACAAGGATTTTATTATCTTCGATTTTAACAATCATATCAGGGTGAATATCCATTTCGAGTTTACCCTTTGGCCCTTTTACTTCAATATGATTACCAGTAAGTTTTACTTCAACACCTTTTGGAATTTCTATTGGCTTTTTCCCAATTCTTGACATCTTCTACCTCCTTACCAGACATAGAGGAGATATTCCCCTCCAATCTTTCTTTTTCTTGCATCACGGTCAGTCATCACTCCCTGAGAGGTAGAAATGATAGCGACACCCATTCCATTCTTGATCCACGGTATTTCATCCTTCCCTATGTAAACCCGCCTTCCCGGTTTAGAAACCCTTTGTAAATCGTTAATTGCAGGTTTACCACCAACCAAATAATTCAGAGTCACTTCAATCAAACCACCCTTCTCGGTGGAGACAATTCTGTAATCTTTTATAAACCCTTCCTTCTTCAAAATATCCAGTATAGCGAGCTTCAACTTGGAAATAACGGCAATTGTTGTCTTCTCGTGCCTGGCTCTTACCGCATTTCTGATCCTTGTGATCATATCAGCAATGGGATCTGTAAGCATAACTTCACCTCCTTACCAGCTCGCCTTTTTAACGCCAGGTAACTCGCCTCTTAACGCCAGTTCCCTGAAGCAGATTCTGCAAATTCCAAATTTTCTTATGTAGCCACGGGGCCTGCCACAGATCTGACACCTATTCCTTTTTCTTACTTTAAACTTTGGTTCAATGGTAAAAGCTCTTGTGAACTTTGCCTTTGTAGCCATGGATTTTTACCCCCTTTCAAATGGAAACCCAAAGGCTTCCAAAAGTTTCATCGCTTCTTCATCGTTTTCTGCTGTTGTTACAATTGCAATATCCATCCCAAAAACCTTTTTAACTTTATCAATGTCAATCTCAGGGAAGACCGTTTGCTCATCAAGGCCAAAGTTGTAATTGCCTCTTCCGTCAAAGGAGTTCCTGCTAAGCCCTCTAAAATCTCTAACCCTGGGAAGGGCAAAATTTATCAACCTATCCAGAAAGTCATAGGCTCTTTGCTTTCTTAGCGTAACTCTCAGGCCAATAGGCATTCCCTTTCTAAGATGATATGCAGCAACAGATTTCTTAGCTCGCCTTAACTGAGGCTTTTGTCCTGTAATTCGAGCCAGATCCTCGGAAACAACTTCGATAAGCTTTGGATCCTGCACAGCTTCACCGAGTCCCACGTTCACCACAATCTTTTCTATCCGTGGAACCCTCATAATGTTTTTGAATCCAAGCTCTTTCATCAAAAGAGGTCTAATTTTTTCTCTATATTCTTTAAGCAACCTGGACATCAGTCAATCTCCTTTCCACATTTTTTGCAAACTCTTGACTTTTTCCCATCCTCTTTTACTACGAAACCAACTCTTGTAGCCTGACCGCACATAGGACAAACCAATTTCACGTTTGAAATATGAACAGGCGCTTCCATCTGGATTATTCCCGATGGTAATTCAGGTCCCCTCGCTCTCATATGTTTTTTAACTATGTTTACACCCTCAACGACGACTCTTGATTTTTCCCGAATAACCTTTTTAACCTTTCCGATCTTTCCCTTATCTTTACCTGCTGTAACCAGTACTAAATCATCTCGTTTAATCTTATTACCCATTTCTACACCACCTCCGAAGCAAGAGACACGATTTTCATAAACTTCTTCTCCCTCAACTCTCTTGCGACAGGTCCGAAAACTCTGGTTCCACGAGGCTCGTTAAAATTGTCAATTAATACCGCAGCATTGTCATCAAATTTAACGTAAGTTCCATCTGGACGCCTCAATTCCTTTTTTGTTCTTACAATAACTGCCCTTGCCTTGTCGCCTTTCTTCACAGGTGAACCAGGAATGGCGTCTTTAATTGTAACAACAACAATATCACCTACGTAAGCATACTTTCTTCTGCTTCCGCCGAGAACCTTAATAATTAAAGCCTCCTGTGCACCCGTATTATCAACAATTTTAACTCTGGAAATATCTTGTATCATTCTCCTTCCCTCCTTTCAGCCCTCCGAATGATTTCAACTAATCTCCATCTCTTAAGTTTAGAAAGGGGTCTTGTTTCTTCGATTCTTACAACATCTCCAATTCTCGATTCATTTTTTTCGTCATGGACGTAGAATTTTTTCCTTCTCTTTACGTATTTACCGTATAGAGGATGCTTCTTAAGAAATTCAAATACAACAACCCTCGTCTTGTTCATCTTGTCACTCACAACGACACCGATTCTCTGTTTCCTAATTCCCATTGTTGCCTCCTCTTTTCTCGTTCATCACCGTGAGAACTCTCGCTATTTCGCGCTTTAACTGTTTGAATCTGTGAGGCTGGTTAAGCCTGTGAAGAGCTTTATCCATTCTTAAAGTAAAAAGCTCTTCTTTAAGCTCTTTCAATTTCTTGTTAAGTTCATCCAGTGAAAGTTCCCTTAATTCCTTGGCTTTCATACTCCACCTTCCTTAATTGATACAAAACGAGTCTTTACAGGCAATTTGTGAGATGCTATTCTGAAAGCCTCTCTTGCCTCTTCCTCTGAAACCCCGCTGAGTTCAAAAAGAATTCTACCAGGCTTCACAACAGCTACCCAGAATTCCACGTTACCTTTTCCCTTACCCATTCTCGTTTCGGCAGGCTTCTTCGTAACCGGCTTATCAGGAAATATCCTCACCCACAGCTTTCCACCCTTCTTTAAGTACCTTGAAATGGCCATCCTTGCAGCCTCAATCTGATTTGCGGTGAGCCAGTGGGCTTCAAGGGTCTTAAGCCCATATTCACCAAAAGCAAGATAATTTCCTGCAAGGGCAACGCCCTTTAATCTTCCTCTCTGTTGTTTTCTATACTTAGTTCTGGATGGCATCAACATGGCTTATTCCTCCGTTGGCTTTCTCAGTATATCTCCCCTGTATATCCACACCTTTACCCCGATGGTTCCATACTTTGTAAACGCAGTCTCCTGAGCGTAATCAATATCTGCTCTCAACGTCTGGAGAGGCACCCGGCCCTTCAAATACCATTCCTTCCTCGCAATTTCCGCGCCCGCTAATCTACCTTTTGAATAGACTTTGATTCCCTGAGCGCCGGCTTTCATTGCCTGTTCTACAGCCCTCTTCATGGCACGCCTATGAGAAACTCTTTGCTCTATCCTGGAAACTATTTGCTGAGCAACAAGTGAAGCATCAATTTCAGGCGTCTTAACTTCTTTCACATCAATGTGGAGATCCTTGTAAGGAACAATCGCCGCAAGCTCCTTTTTAAAAGACTCGATCTCCTTACCACCTCGACCAATTATCATGCCAGGTCTTGCAGTATATATGGAGATAGAGATTTTATCGGGCAAAACTCTTTCAATCTCTACTCTGGATATACCCGCTTCTTTAAAACGTGCTTTTACGTATTTTCTAATCTCATAATCTTCCTTGACAAACTTCCTGTAATGGGTATCGTTCGCATACCAGCGAGATAACCAACCCTTATTAACACCTATTCTAAAACCGTAAGGATGAACTTTCTGACCCATTATTCAACCTCCTTAGGAGCTACCTCAATAGTCAAATGTGAAGTTCTTTTTAAAATTAACGTTGCCATCCCCCTAAACATGGGTCTAACTCTCTTCCAGATTGGTCCTCTGTCAACCTTTGCAACCTTTATATAAAGCCTATCCTCAGGTAAATCACCGCCCTTATCTCTATACGAAGCGACTGCAGCTTTAATAGCTTTAATTGTAAATCTCGCAGATTTCTTGTTAAGAACCTTTAGCATTTTCATTGCTTCGGACACACTCTTTCCCCTAATCTCATCAAGAAGAGGGGCAACTTTCTTAGGGGAAATCCTCCTATATTTTAAAACGCATCTCCCTTCCATCATTTTAACCTCGCCTTTTCAGCCTTTTTATCCTTATGACCTCTAAACGTTCTTGTAGGGGAAAATTCACCCAGTCTATGCCCTACCATTTCCGGTGTAATATAAACAGGTATAAACTTCCTTCCGTTATGTACCGCAATAGTGTGCCCGACGAATTCCGGCAGTACCATAGAAGCTCTGGAGTAGGTTTTTATAACCTTCTTCTCACCCTTCTCATTCATTTCTATTATTCTCTTGTATAGCTTAGCATCAACAAAAGGACCTTTCTTCTTTGATCTGGCCATTATTTGCGCCTCCTTACAATGAACCTATCACTGGCTTTTCTCTTCTTTCTGGTCTTCCTACCATCAACAATGCCTGTAGGACTACAAGGATGCCTTCCAGATTTTGATCTACCTTCACCACCGCCAAGAGGATGATCTACAGGGTTCATGACCATACCGCGAACATGTGGCCTTCTGCCAAGCCATCTCGACCTTCCTGCTTTGCCGATAATGACATTCTCGTGATCCAAGTTAGAAACTTGACCAATTGTAGCATAACACTTGAGGTTTATTAATCTAACTTCACCAGATGGAAGCTGCACATGGGCATATCTGCCTTCTTTGGATAATATCACTGCACTCGCGCCAGCAGCTCTTACCAGCTGTCCTCCTTTTCCGGGCACCAGTTCTATATTGTGAATGGGAATCCCTTCTGGAATCCTCTCCAGAGGGAGGGCATTGCCAACTCTAATTTCGGCATCTGGTCCAGATGTTAGAATGTCACCGACTTTCAGCCCATCAGGAGCTATAATGTACCTCTTTTCTCCATCTACATAGTGAAGCAAAGCAATTCGAGCAGTTCTATTAGGATCATATTCAATTGCAACCACCTTCGCTGGAATTCCGTGCTTCTCTCTCTTGAAATCTATTATTCTATAGTGCCTTTTGTGGCCCCCACCGCGGAACCTGACAGTAACCCTACCAGTGTTATTCCTTCCGCCAGATTTCTTAAGCGGCTCGAGAAGGGATTTTTCTGGCTCTTCTTTAGTAATTTCTGAATAATCTGCTACTGTCATAAAACGCCGTGATGGCGTAACAGGTCTAAATTTTTTGACTCCCATAATTACACTCCTTCAAAGAACGGGATAGATTCACCTTTTTTCAGTGTTACAATCGCCTTTTTCCATGCTTTAGTGTACCCAGGCGCAAGTCTCACCCTCCGCGGCTTAGGCTTAACATTAATTACCCTAACCTTTTCCACATGAACCTTAAAAAGCTCTTCAACTGCTTTCCTAATCTCGATCTTATTTGAATCAGGAGCCACTTCAAAAACAAATTGGCCTTGCTCTCTCAAAAGAGCGGATTTTTCAGTGATTATTGGCCTTATTATAATGTCCCTCGGATCCCTCATATCACAAACCTCTTTTCTAATTTCTCTAGACCATCTTTCTCTATCACTATGTAATTATGATTAAGAACCTCTAAGGAGTTGACATCTTTGACTTCCAGAACGCTGCAGTAGGGAATATTTCTTCCTGAAAGGTAAAGATTCTTATTATACTCAGTGGAAAGGACTAAAGTCTTTTCTTTACCAAGTCCCATCTTATCCAGAATCTCCACCATTCTTTTAGTTTTCGGAATTTGAAATTCAAATTTTTCGATCACAAGAATCCTACCATTTTGTGCCTTATCAGCCAGCGAATGCAAAAGAGAAAGTCTTTTGATCTTGGCGGGTATCTCTGTATAGTAATCTCTGGGTCTCGGTCCGTGAGCTTTACCACCTCCAACAAAAGTGGGAGCTTTCACATCACCATGCCTCGCTCTTCCAAGGCCTTTCTGCGGATAAATCTTCCTTCCGGAAGCGTTGACCTCTGCCCTCGTCTTCGCCTTGTGGGTTCCCTGTCTCTGATTAGCAAGATAAAGCCTTGTTACTTCCCAAAGCAGATGAAGATTTGGCTTAATACCAAACAATTCATCCTTTAACTCAATTTCGCCTATATGCTCACCATTTGCGTTGTATAAAGGTGCTTTCATTGCTCTTTCTCCTTAGCTTTCTTTAGGAACACTATTCCACCCCTTGGTCCGGGAACCGCACCCTTCACGAGAACTACGTTCTTGTCAGGAATGATCTTAACTATCTCAATATTCTTAACGGTTATGCGCTTGAGCCCATCGTGACCAGGCAATTTTTTGCCCTTGTAAACTCTTGCAGGTTCCGTATGCTGTCCGATTGAACCGGGTCTGTTGTGAAACTTTGAACCGTGAGATTTCGCCCCTCCTGAAAAGCCCCATCTTTTAATTACACCTTGAAATCCTTTACCCTTCGAAATGCCCGTAATATCTATGCGCTCGCCTTCAGTAAAGAGGTCTTCAATCTTTATCTCCTGCCCAGTTTGGAACTTTGAGACGTCATCAACTCGAAATTCCTTCACAACCAGCGCTGGATACTTTTCCCTTTCGCCCAATGCCTTTCGCATTTCACCCAGTTGAGGCTTGTTTAGCCTTTTCGCCTCAACCTCACCATAACCTATCTTTATTGCGGTATAACCATCCCTTTCCAGAGTCTTCCCCTGTATTACGGTACAGGGGCCGGCTTCAATGACCGTAACAGGGATCATCGAGCCGTCTTTGGTAGGGATCTGGGTCATACCCAGTTTTCTACCAATTAACCCTGCCATAGTTCACCTCAAATCATCTTTATTTCGACATCCACTCCAGGTGGCAAATCCAGCCTGGAGAGCTTGTCTATCGTTTCTGCCGTCGGCTTCCTTATTTCTATCAGTCTTTTGTGGACTTTAAGTTCAAACTGCTCCTGAGACCTCTTGTCAATGTGAGGAGATCTGATAACTGAAAATAAAGTCCTTTTTGTTGGAAGAGGAATTGGACCCGAAACCTCTGCTCCGCTGGATCTCGCCGTATGAGCAATATTTTGGGCTGAACGGTCCAGGAGCGCCGGATCAAACGACTTCAACTTAATTCTTATCTTTGCTTCAAGTACCATGATTTTTACTCGACAATATCGGTTACGACACCTGCACCAACTGTTCTACCACCTTCACGAATCGCAAACCTGAGTTCTTTTTCGATTGCAACAGGATACATGAGTTCAACTAGAAGGTTTACATGGTCACCAGGCATCACCATTTCTCTGCCTTCAGGAAGGGTAATCGTACCAGTAACGTCAGTAGTTCTGAAGTAGAATTGTGGTCTGTAACCCGTCATAAATGGTGTGTGGCGCCCACCTTCTTCTTTGGTTAAAACGTAAACCTGGGCTCTGAATTTTTTGTGAGGCTTAATTGAACCAGGCTTTGCTACAACCATTCCTCTCTCTACATCCTCTTTCTTTACGCCTCTCAAGAGTAATCCCACATTATCGCCAGGAAGTGCCTCATCCAGCTCCTTTCTGAACATTTCGATTGAAGTTACGACAGTTCTAATCGGTTCATCTCTAAATCCCACTATCTCAACCTCCTCACCCGGTGTGAGTCTCCCGCGTTCAACTCTACCCGTGACAACCGTTCCACGCCCAGTAATTGAGAATATGTCTTCAATTGCCATCAGGAATGGCTTATCAACCGCACGCTGAGGCTCTGGAATATAGTTGTCTAATGCATCAAGAAGCTCTTGAATTGGTTTATACCACTGGCAATTGGGATCTTCGCCACATTCCTCAATTACCTTGAGGGCAGAACCTTTAATGACCGGTACTTCATCGCCGGGGAACTCATATTTATTGAGAAGGTCCCTAACCTCAAGTTCAACAAGTTCCTGCAGCTCCGGATCGTCGAGCATATCGATCTTGTTCATGAATACCACTATGTAAGGAACGTTTACCTGCCTTGCAAGGAGAACGTGCTCTCTTGTCTGAGGCTGAACACCATCAGCTGCAGAAACAACAAGAATAGCTCCATCCATTTGGGCTGCGCCGGTAATCATGTTCTTAATGTAGTCAGCGTGACCAGGACAGTCAATATGAGCATAATGGCGTTTATCCGTTTCATATTCAACGTGCGCCAGCTGAATCGTAATTCCACGAGCCTTTTCTTCTGGTGCCTTATCAATCTGATCGTAAGGAACATAATTAGCAAATCCCCTCAGGGAAAGGTATTTTGTAATTGCGGCGGTCAAAGTAGTTTTTCCATGGTCAATGTGACCGATAGTACCCACATTTAGGTGCGGCTTGGTTCTTACAAACTTTTCCTTAGCCATTTCTACATACCTCCATCATATTGTTAATGTTTTTTCCTTTTTTATTGGTGCGTAATGATCCAATTTCATCCAGAAGCTTGCCCTCCCCTGGGTTAGTGACCTCAAATCCGTCACATAACCGAGGAGTTTCTTTAAAGGGACATAAGCTCTAAGCTTCTGGATGTTTTCACTTATGTTCTCAATTTTATCTAATTCTCCTCCCCTCTGTCCCAGGTCGCTGACAACGTTACCAACATACTCAGAGGGGCAAACGACCTCGAGCAAAACGACTGGCTCCAGCAGGATAGGTTTACCTTCCTGCAGGGCTCTTTGTATGGCCCTCCTCAATGCAAGCTCATTTCCAAGATGAGTAAAGGTATTATCTGCTCCCAAAGAAACAATTTGTACTTCGACATCGGTGACGGGATAGCCCATAATCGGCCCAAACGATATGGATTCGTATGCAATATTTATATAAAGTTCCCGAAGCTGTGGATTAATTTCCGGTATTATTGTTACCTTGTTTCCTTCGCCTCTCTTTCGAGGAACCAGCTTAACCTTTGCATAACCACTCTCTTTCACTCCGCCAATTTCTCTCTCAAAGTTTTCCTCAACCTCCGTTTCAACCGTAATTGTTTCTCTATAAGTGACCTGAGGTTTTCCTGTCCTGACAGGTACTTTAAATTCTCTCACTATCCTGTCAACGATGATCTCAAGGTGCAATTCGCCCATCCCGCTTATAAGGAGCTGACCCGTTTCCCTATCCTTCCCAACTTTGAAACTCGGATCCTCAATCTGAAGGATATTAAGAACTTCGTTAAGTTTTTCCTCATCTTTAGAAGATTTAGGCTCAATTGCAACAGATATAAGCGGTTCCGGAAAGTGCATACCTTCAAAGAAAATAGGTGCTTCAGGATCACATAGGGTATCGCCAGTTTTTACATCCTTTATCCCAACCAACCCGACGATTTCTCCCGCCTTCGCTTCCTTAATAGGCTCTTTCTTGTCTGCATGAACGAGATAAATTCTCATTGCCCTCTCGATTTTCCCGGTGGCAGAATTAAGAACTTTCTGGTTAACATTCAAAACTCCCGAATATACTCTGGTAAACAATACATTCCCAGCATGTGGATCGTTTTGTATCTTAAACACAACTGCCGAAAATGGTGCATCATAAGTCGGTGAACGTTTCACGTATTCTCCTGTCTTTGGGTTAAGACCAACAACATCGCCTTTATCAATCGGAGAAGGAAGATAATCAATAATTGCATCAAGGAGCGGTTGAATTCCCTTATTTTTAAGGGCAGCTCCCATAAGGACAGGGACTGCTTTCATTGAAAGCGTAGCCTTTCTAATAGAAGATTTGAATATATCCACAGAAATTTCTTTTTCATCTATCACCAGCTTCAAGATTTCTTCATCTATTTCTGCCAGCCTCTCCAAAAACATGCTTCTAACTTCTTCGACTTCTTTTTCCGTCGCATCCTCAATTCTGTACTCTTCTCCTGTCTCATCCACATCCCAGATATACTTTTTCTTCGTTATAACATCTATAACACCAACAAAGTTGTCTTCTATTCCGATCGGAGCCTGGAGAGGAAGTGCCAGAATGTTGAACTTCTCTTCAATCTCTTTCATTACTTTGAAAGGATCAGCACCGATGCGGTCAAGCTTGTTTATAAAAACAATCCTCGGAACCTTGTATCTGTCAGCCTGGTGCCACACTGTCTCCGACTGAGGCTGAACACCTGCAACGCCACAAAATATCACGATCAATCCATCAAGGACCCTGAGAGACCTTTCTACCTCAGCGGTAAAATCTACATGGCCAGGAGTGTCAATGATATTTATCCTATGACCTTTCCAGTAGCAACTAACAGCAGCACTGGTTATAGTAATTCCCCTTTCCTTCTCTTGAATCAGGTAATCAGTGGTTGCAGTACCTTCATCAACGTCTCCAAGACGATGAATTTTTTTGGTGTAATACAAAATTCTTTCAGTAGTAGTTGTCTTTCCGGCGTCAATGTGAGCGACGAATCCGATGTTTCGCAAGTTTGTTATGTTATCAAATAATATTTCCATCTCTCAAATTGTTACCACTTGTAATGCGCAAATACCTTGTTGGCCTCCGCCATTTTATGAACATTTTCCCTTATCTTTATCGCTGCCCCCTGATTCTGGGAAGCCTCAATTATCTCATTGGCCAATCTTTCGTACATCCTTCTTTCCGGTCTTGACCTTGCAGCTCTTATAATCCACTTAATTGCTAAAGAAAGCTGCCTTTTGGGACGGACTTCCACCGGCACCTGATAGGTGGCACCGCCTACTCTCCTCGGCCTTACCTCAACTCTGGGTTTCACATTCTCTATGGCCTTCTCAAAAATTTCAATTCCGTTGCTCTTCGTCTTCTGCTCGATAAGTTCAATAGCTTGATAAAAGATTCTCTGTGCAATTGTCTTCTTTCCATCCCACATCAAATTATTAATAAATTTTGCAGCAATAACAGATCCATACTTTGGATCCGGCGAAATTTCGCGTTCAGGAGCCCTTCTTCTTCTCATAGAATTACCGCCTCCTTACTTTTTGGGTTTCTTTGTCCCATAAAGGGACCTGGAATTTTTTCTTCCCTCAACACCAGCAGCATCGTACTTTCCTCTTATAATGTGATACTTCACACCCGGGAGGTCCTTTACTCTACCGCCCCTAACAAGGACCACAGAGTGTTCCTGTAGATTGTGCCCTTCACCTGGTATATATGCTATCACCTCTTTTCCATTAGATAGACGAACCTTAGCCACTTTTCTCAGAGCAGAATTTGGCTTCTTTGGCGTAGTCGTATAAACCCTTATACAAACTCCCCTCTTTTGAGGACACCCGTCTAGGGCAGGCGATTTTGACTTCCTCCTCTTTGGTTTTCTGCCCAACCTAACAAGTTGATTAATTGTCGGCATAATACTTCCCCCTTTAAATACAGTGTTTAATTTTACTGCAGTATCAATAAACGTTCAAGTTTAAATTTGCTATTCCTCTTCGCGTTCTGAAAGTTCTTCCTCCTCTTCTTTAAGGAGCTCCTCTTCTTCCACTACAAGATTCCTGTACTTCCTTGCTCCAGTCCCTGCTGGGATCAAATTTCCAATAATTACATTTTCTATAAGCCCCTCAAGTCTATCTTCCTTACCCGCTATCGCAGCTTCTGTAAGAACTTTGGTAGTCTCAATGAATGACGCAGCGGAAAGGAAGCTTTCAGAGGCCAGAGCAGCCTTCTTTATTCCAAGCAACTGGAATTCATATGTCGCGGGTTTTCCTCCTTTCTCACGGACTTCTTTGTTTTCTTCCTCCACTACGCTTATATCCACAAGGTCACCTTCCACAAGATTCTTTGTATCACCAGCATCTTTAATCAGTACTTTTCTTCCCATTTGCCTTACAAAGATTTCAACATGTACATCTTTGATCTTGACGTCAGAAGCAGCGTAACTCCGCAATATGTTATCCAAGAGGAATTCCTGCGCCTTATCAATACCCCTAATTCTTAATATGTCCTTAGGATTGATTCTTCCACCAGTAAGCTGTTCACCTGCTTCAACCCAATCACCTTCTGCTACCGTTAGATACTGGCCAAATAACGGGTACTCTCTTACCTCTCCAGAATCACTGGTGACTCTAATAATATATTTCCCCTTATCTCCTTTTTCAATGCTGACCCTTCCACTAATCTCAGATAGAATAGCATGCTTAAATCTGCTACCTCCATAGGCATAAATATCAAGAATTGATTCGGTGAAAAGTTCAAGCCAGTACTCGATGGCCTGGAATCCTACGGTGATATCCCTTGTACCCAATGCCAGAACGTCTTTAATTGGCAACCTGGCAAGTATATCTCCCGGCTCTACAATGTCACCTTCACTGATATCTGCAGATAAAATTGCCCCGTTGGAGAGCAATATCTCTTCTAACAATTCACCAGACTCAGGGTCAACAATATGTATCCTTGGATAAAGGGTAGATCTTCTATCAAATTTTACAATTTTTTCCTCCTCAGCGTCGGTAACTAAGGTCTTACCAGGTACCAGATCAACATAAACAACTTTGCCTTTTTGCGTTGCGAGAATTAGATATCTGTATGGATCCCACTCACAGAGAAGCTGACCCTTCTGTACCTTCTGGCCGTCCTCAACGTAAACCCTTGATCCATAAGGTACTTCAAATTTTCTTTCCAGCTTACCATCTGTAGTTCTAAGTATGATCCGAGCTCTTTTGCCTGCATTTATCATCCCTGCTCTCGGGTTGCTCACCACTTTTAAGTTCACAAACTCTACGACTCCATCAAAAGGAGCCTCGTGATATGACGCGCCTGTAGTTCTTTCTCCAGCACCACCCGTATGGAATGTTCTCAAAGTAAGCTGAGTACTCGGTTCTCCCAGTGACTGCGCTGCCATTACACCAACCGCTTCACCAACTTCCACAAGGCGCCCGGTGGCATGATTCCTACCATAGCATTTTGCACAAACACCTTTCTTTGCTTTACAGGTTAAAACGGATCTGACCAATACTTCAGTGATTCCACTTTCTTCGATTCTCTTTGCCGCTTCTTCATCAATCTCTTGACCTTCTTCAACAATAATCTCACCGGTTATAGGGTGATAAATATCTTCCAGTGCCACGCGTCCCACTATTCTTTCAGCAAGGGTAATAAGTGGTTGATTCTTTTCATCCAACAAAGCGGTTACCTTTCTTCCCGTGAGTGTACCACAGTCTTCCTCCGTTACCACTATATGGTGAGCAACATTTACCAATCTCCTTGTATAATAGCCAGAAAGTGATGTCTTCAAAGCAGTATCTACAAGCCCTTTCCTTGATCCGTGCGTAGAAATGAAGTATTCAAGGACTTTAAATCCTTCCTTATTATTTGAAATGATCGGCACTTCAAGAAGCTGGTTAATTTGCGTTTTTACCTTGCCGAGTTTTGCCATGAGTCCACGCATTCCAGCAAGCTGTTTTACCTGGTCTTCGTTACCCCTTGCACCCGACTTAAGCATCATGTAAATGGGATTAAATCCGTATTTATCCTTCTCCATAACCTTTAACATTTCTCTCTTGACTTCTTCCGTAGCACGAGTCCATATGGACTGAACCAGGAGCTGTTTCTCCTTTTCAGAAATTGTCCTCTTTTCGTAAGCCTTCAAGATCTTCTCCACCTCTTCCCGAGCCCTTTGGATGATTTCTTTCTTCTTCTCGGGAATAACCATATCATCCATACCAAATGTTATGCCAGCTATCGTTGAATATTTAAAGCCAAGATCTTTTAGGGCATCAAGAAGCTCAGCCGTTCTTGCAGGTCCAAAATTCTTATGTGCATTGTAAACCAAGTTGGAAAGCTGACCCTTCCGTATTTCCTCGTTTATAAACCTCAATTCTTCTGGCAGAGCATCATTGAAAATTATCCGCCCAACGGTAGTTTCAATGATTTCATTCTTTATCTTCACCTTTATTTTTGCTCTAAGTCCTACATAACCATTCTCGTAGGCTAAAAGCGCCTCTTCGGGAGAAGAAAAGATTTTCCCTTCACCCTTATCGTTTGGCAGGATCCTTGTAAGATAATTCAAGCCCAGCACTATGTCACGGGTAGGTGCGGCTAATGGTCCACCGTGGGCAGGCGATAAGATGTTATATATTGAAAGAAGGATTCCATAACTTTCCAACTGAGCCTCATAGGAAATAGGTACGTAAACTGCCATCGTATCACCGTCAAAGTCGGCATTGTAAGCAGGGCAAACGAGAGGATGAAGTCCAATGGCCTTGTTCTCCCATAGAACCGGCTCAAAAGCTTGAATCGAAGGTCTATGTAGCGTTGGAGCCCTATTAAGAAGTACCGGATGATCTTTGACTATCTTTTCAAGCATTTCCCAGATTGCCGGGTCTCTCTGCCTCAGTTTAGCCTCAGCTTCTCTTATGCTACTTGCAAGGCCCGATTCATTGAGTTTATGCTCTACCATCGGACGGAATAGTTCAAGAGCCATTTCTTTTGGCAGTGCAACCTGATTCATTTTTAGTTCCGGTGCCACCACAATCACTGAACGGCCGGAATAGTCTACTCTCTTACCTAAGAGATTCCTTCTTAAAACACCCTTTTTGCCCCTGAGGACATCGGAGATAGATTTTAGCTTTCTTCCGCCCTTGGGTGAAATAACCGGCCTTCTTCTCTTAGAATTATCTGACAAAGCTTCAACAGCTTCCTGAAGGTTACGCTTTTCATTGTTGATAATAATCTCAGGTGCCCCTTGCTCCATCAGCTGTTTTAACCTGTTATTTCTCATTATAACCCGCCTATAGAGCTGGTTAATTTCAGTAGTAGCAATCTGGCCGTTCTCAAGGAATACAATCGGTCTCAGATCCGGTGGAATTACAGGAAGTACTTCCAGAATCATCCATTCGGGGCGAGTTTTAGAATTCAAAAGTGCTTGAACGATCCTATATTTCTTGAGGAACTTGGCTCTTTTGATTGGCGACTGTTCTTTCTTAATTCTAACTCTAAGCTCATTTCTGAGGTCTTCAAGATTCATGCTGGCAAGAATCTTCTTTATTCCTGGGGCTCCCATTTCCGCTTCAAACTGGTTACCATACTCCTTCTTATATTCTTCGTACTCAGCAACAGATAATACCTGTCCCACTTTTAGTTTTACATCACCCGATTCACCACCCCTCGCAAGGTCTTCTGAAACCTTCGTCACAATATAGGCATCGTAATAAATAACCCTTTCAAGGTCCTTCACACTAAGATCGAGAAGTATACCAATAGGAGATGGAACCGCCTTATAGAACCATATATGTGCAACTGGCACTGCAAGCTCAATATGTCCCATTCTTTCCCTTCTTACCCTCTTCTCTGTAACCTCAACGCCGCATCGGTCACACTTTACGCCCCTGTACTTCCTGCCCTTGTATTTTCCGCAACTACATTCATAATCTTTC
The DNA here is from genome assembly GCA_030019025.1 of bacterium. Classification (NCBI taxonomy): domain Bacteria; species bacterium. The sequence continues at coordinate 11,830 of JASEFR010000021.1, read as the reverse complement.
ACAGGACCAAAAATTCTTTCACAGAAAAGTCCACCAGGTTCGGGCTTCTGCGTTCGATAGTTTATAGTCTCTGAGCTTGTCACTTCACCGTGAGACCAACTTCTTATGGTCTCAGGCGAAGCTATTTTGATCCTTATTGACAACAAATTTTTGGGTAATAATTTTTCCATAGTCTACTCCGACTTAAAGTTTGGTTTTAGAAAATGTTTATCTTTTTCCTCAGCGGTTTTTAATTCAACATCAAGGCAAAGACCTCTAAGGTGATTGACAAGAACCTTGAAAGATGCAGGAAGACCTGGCTCTTTTGGCCTTTTACCCAGTTGTAATTCCTTATACAGTTTATTTCGACTTTCAATATCATCCGACTTTATAGTCAACATTTCCTGTAAGGTGTAAGCTGCACCGTGTGCTTCAAGAGCCCAAACCTCCATCTCCCCGAATCTCTGTCCACCAAAGTGGGATTTACCACCCACAGGTTGCTGGGTAATTGAAGAATAGGGACCAATTGCTCTTGCATGGATCTTGTCTTCCACCATGTGAATTAGTTTTATTATATACATGTAGCCTACCGTCACCGGGTATTCGAAATATTCTCCCGTCCTTCCGTCTCTTAATCTTACCTTGCCAGGATATGTCAGCCCTGCTTCTTCCATTTCTTTCTGAATCTCTTCCACAGTCATGCCTTCAAAAGCGGGACAAGCGTAGTAAACACCCTTCTTCTTACCTGCCCAACCCAGTATCGTTTCAAGAATCTGACCCACATTCATACGGGATGGAACCCCAAGGGGGCTCAAAACCAGGTCAACGGGTGTTCCGTCCTCTAAAAATGGCATATCTTCAACAGGCGCTATCTTTGCAACGACACCTTTATTTCCGTGCCTTCCAGTAATCTTATCTCCAACCTGAAGTCGCCTCTTTTGCGCTACGTATATCTTAATCAACTGATTCACCCCGGGCGGAAGTTCATCTCCCCTTTCAATTTCCTGAAGTGTCTGATTCAATCTTTCGTCAATTTCTTTCTCCCTCTTGTGAAAGTCCTGAATCATATTTCTAATACGTTCAATCTTTTCTTCTGCTATAACTGGCAAATCATAATTGAGTCGGGTAAGGTCAATCCGTTTGTTTAAAACGAGATCATCTAATATTTCTCTGGTAACCAGCGTACCTTTGGGTAAAATAACAGTTCCATCCTTGGCCTTCAGATCGTCAGCAAGCACTTCATCAACTAAAACCTCTATGATGAAATCCCTAAGCCTTGTTTTTAACAGCCTTTTTTCCTCCTCTGCCCTTCTATATGCCTTATCCTTACGTTCCTTGATGACTTTAAGCGAAAGTGAATCACTTTTCGTTTTGGTCAAAATGACTACGTCGACTACGTATCCTGAGACACCTGGGGGTACCCTCTTTGATGTGTCTTTAACAGGTTGATCATATCCGACAACGGCGAGAAGAAGCTTCTTTTCTGGAGAGAGTTCCTCTTCCTCACCCTTTGGTGTAACCTTACCAACCAGGATATCCCTTGGTTTAACCTCTACACCAACGCGAATAATTCCGTCATTGTCAAGATTCCTTAAATCCTCTTCCATTACTCCTGGAATCTGATTGGTAACCTCCTCTGGACCGAGAGTAGTTTCTCTCACTTCAACCTCAAACTCAAGGATATGTATGGAAGTTAAAGCATCCTCCTTCAGGACATTTTCAGAAACAACAATAGCATCTTCGTAATTATAACCATACCAGGGGAGGAAGGCTACAAGAAGGTTCTTGCCAAGCGCAAGCTCTCCGTTTTTGGTAGCAGCAGCATCAGCAATGATGTCACCGGCCTTGATTTTGTCGCCAACCTTTACAATAGGCCTCATATTTATGAGGGTATTCTGATTAGACCTTCGGAACTTTATGAGGTTGTATTCTTCGATTTCGTCTTCAAATTTGGAGAGTTTTTTGCCTCTCTTTGAAACCCTTACAAGAACTCTCTTAGAGTCAACGTACACAACCGTTCCGCTATTTCTCGCAACAAGAAGGGTTCCTGAATCTCTTGCAACTTTAGCTTCCATTCCAGTTCCTACAATTGGAGGTTCTGGATCAAGCAAAGGAACTGCTTGCCTTTGCATGTTACAACCCATCAAAGCCCTTAGTGCATCATCATGCTCAAGGAAAGGAATAAGAGAAGCAGAAGGCGAAATCACCTGACGGGGTGAAACATCAATATAATTCACTTTTTCTCTTTCTACTTCAACATAATCATCCTTATATCTTACCCAAACCTTGCTATCCTTGATCAAGCCAGTTTCAGGGTCATATTCCACATCAGCCGATGCAATGTATGCATCCCTTTCTTCATTTCTGCTAAGTTCAACAATCTTGTCAGTAACTTTTCCATTTTCTACAACCCTCAAAGGTGTTTTAATAAATCCATATTCATCAACCTTGGCATAAGTCGTAAGGGAATTAATCAATCCTACATTTTGCCCTTCTGGCGTTTCAATGGGGCATAGTCTACCATAATGAGAAGGATGAACATCTCTCACCTCAAAACCTGCAGTCTCTTTCGTCAAACCGCCCCTACCAAAGGCGGATATACGTCTCTTATGAGTAAGCTCAGAAAGGGGATTCGTCTGATCGAGAAACTGGGATAAGGTATCGCGCATAAAGAAATTTATAAGCGAACTGGTAATCACCTTTGGATCAATTAGTACCTTTGGAACAATTCTCGCTTCATCACTAATGGAAAGAATCTTTTCGGCAATGTTTCTAACCAGTTTTCTTCCGAAAGCCTCTCTGATTTGTTCATAAAGGAGCTCACCAACACTCCGAACCCTCCTATTAGCAAGGTCGTCAATGTCGTCGGGTTCCATTTCACCTTTATACAATCCTATAAGCTTTCTCACTACTTCAACAATATCTTCAATAGTGAGAACATGCTCAGTCTTCTTCTGTTCTCCATAAAGCCTCAGGTTAAACTTATATCTTCCGACCTCTCCGATGTAGAAATAGGCCTCACCAAGGAAAAAGTTCCTGATGAAAGTCCTGGCCTCCTCCAAATCACTTGGAGGCTGACTAAACTTTAAAGTGCGGTAAATGTTACCAATGGCATCCGCTTCTTTCTTTAACCTGTCCTGCCTGTAAGTGGTATAAAGAACACTGCCCTCTGATGTTTCAACATCAAAAACTTCAACCTTTCTAACATTTCTTGCCTTTAGCTCCTTTAAAATTGTGGAATTTAAAAGTTCAAGGGCCTCAAAGAGAACCTCACCAGTAGCTGTATCCACAATATCCTTTGCAAGAACATACCTTTCAGGTTCGGTTATTTCGTCTACATCAAGTTTTTCAGTCTTAAGAAACATTTTGAAAATTTCAACAAAGGGCAATCCAGTAAGTGCTCTAATGAGCCTTGTGAAGGGAATCTTCCTTCTCTTAGAAACAGTCACAGTGAGATTCTTGTTACCATCAATAATAAACTCGACCCATGGTCCCCTGTAGGGAACAAGCAGGGCTTTACAGGGCAAAGATTCACCTTCCACTTCAGGACCTTCAAAATAAACTCCTGGTGCTCTGTGTATCTGGCTTACAAGAACCCTTTCCACACCATTAATGACGAAAGTGCCGCGGCTCGTCATGTATGGTATTTCACCCATATAGACTTCTTGAGTTACGCTCTCTTCGAATTCCTTCGTTTCAGGATTCTTTTTGGAGAGTCTGAAGACTGCCTTAAGAGGAACAGAATAAGTTAAATTTTTCTCCTTACACTCCTCGGGCGTAAGGCGTGGAGTGCCTACAGAGTAATCGACATACTCAAGTCTATAAATTCCATTTTTGTCGGTAACGGGAAAGAATTCTCTGAATATATATTCTAAACTACCAAATGGCCGCTCTTCCTTTGGAACTCCTTCAGATAAAAGTTTTCTGAAGGAGTCCAGCTGAATGAAAAGAAGATCTGGCATTGGGTATTTTTCTGGCTTATATCCAATCCTTATAATTTTGTCCATATTAGACAAAATTCACCTCCTATCAATTTCTTCCAAAATAGCTAAATGGGGCATACAGCCCCATTTAACACCCAAAAGATTGATTGTAGACAAGGTATGCTCGTGGGAGTAGTTATTTAATCTCTACTTTGGCACCCAATTTTTCAAACTGCTGTTTAATCTTCTCGGCCTCTTCCTTAGAAACTCCTTCCTTAAGAGGCTTAGGCAAGTTATCGACAAAATCCTTTGCCTCTTTCAAACCAAGTCCAGTTAATGCTCTCACTTCTTTCAACACATTGATCCTATCCTGACCAGCATCAACAAGAATAACGTCAAACTCAGTCTTTTCTTCTACCGCAGCGGCAGGTGCGGAACCGGCAGCAACAGGTCCAGCCATAACCGGCATAGCAGCGGAAACGCCGAATTTATTCTCCAGTTCCTTCACCAGTTGGGAGAGTTCCAGCACGGATAAAGACTCAATCATTTCCACTATTTCAGCAACACTCTTTTTTTCAGCCATTTTACTTAACCTCCTCTTTTTGTTTTCTAATCTGCTCAAGTGCAAAAACTAAGGCCTGTATAGGCCAGTTCAAAGAATAAACAAGTTTAAATATAGGCGCATTAAGCGCACCTACAACCTGAGCTTGAAGCTCTTTCTTCGTAGGTAATTTGGCAATAATGTTAATTTCCTCGGGACCGAAAATCTTACCATCCAGCCATCCGGCCTTGAAAGAAAATTTTGAAATTTCTTTAGAATAGTCAAAAGCAGCTTTGAGAGGTTCAATCTCATCTTCCATTGCGAACAAAACCGCTGTAGGCCCCGGAATAAACTTTTCCACGTCCTCAAGGTTTTTCTCCTTAAGCGCAAAATATAGGGTTGTATTTTTAACAACCTTGAGAATTGCTCCCTTTTCTCTAAGTCTTCTCCTTAATTCGGTGATTTCGGCAACCGTCAATCCGGTGTAATTGCAAAGGTAGAAAGCTTTTGCACTATCAAGCTTTTCCTTTAATTCCCTTACTTTCTCAATCTTTTCTTGTCTAACTTTAACCATATTACGCCCTCTCCAGTTGCGAATAAATACTATTAAGATCCAGCTTAATACTTGGACCCATTGTTGTACTCAGATAAGCCTGTTTAATATAGGTACCTTTCGCAGTTTTAGGCTTAGCATTTATCAGTTCATGGAAAAATGCAAGAATATTCTCTTTAAGTGCTTCTTCAGGAAAAGAAACCTTACCCACTGGAACATGGATATTTCCCGTCTTATCCACTTTAAACTCAACTCTACCCATCTTCAGTTCTTTAACAATACGCCCTACTTCTTTTGTCACTGTACCGGTCTTAGGTGAAGGCATTAATCCCCGCGGACCAAGTATTTTTCCAAGTTTTGCAAGCTCAGGCATAACATCAGGTGTGGCAACTAATGCATCAAATTCAAGCCATCCATTTTTTATTTTTTCTATTAAATCCTGATACCCAACATAATCGGCACCCGCTTCGAGAGCCTCCTTTTCCTCTTCGCCCTTAGTTATAACAGCAACTCTGACACTCTTACCGAGACCTTTTGGCAACACCGCTGATCCTCTAACCATCTGATCAGCTTTCCGGGGATCTACACCAAGCAGTACAGCAACCTCGACAGTTTCGTCAAATTTTGCACTCGCCAGTTCCTTAACCTTTTTAATAGCCTCGTCTAACGGGTATTCTTTACCCTTTTCGACTTTTTCCAGCAAGGCCATGTATCTCTTACCATGTTTAGCCATTTTTAACCCTCCACTACCTCAATACCCATACTGCGAGCGGTCCCTTCAATTATCCGCATAGCCGCCTCTATATCATTAGCGTTTAAATCCTTCATCTTCAATTCAGCAATCTTCCGAACATCTGACTTTTTGACCTTTCCTACTTTAACTTTATTCGGTTCACCCGACCCCTTAACAATTCCTGCAGCCTTTTTAAGAAGCTCTGATGCTAATGGAGTTTTAACTTCAAAGGTAAAGCTCCTATCCTTATAAACCGTTACTATAACAGGGACGACGAGCCCTTGAAGATTTCTCGTCCTGTCATTAAACTCCTTAACAAATTGCATCAAATTAACGCCGTGTTGTCCCAAAGCAGGTCCTACAGGCGGGGCTGGAGTTGCCTGACCCGCAGGTAACTGCAATCTAACCTGAGCAACAGCCTCTTTCTTTTTCGGGGGCATTTTTGTCCTCCTTTATCCAGCTTTTTCTACCCCATCAAAGTCTATATAAATAGGGGTAGTCCTGTTCAACAAATGGATCAAAACTTTCAATTTCCTCTTCTGTGGATAAACTTCATCCACCGTACCAATCATCCCCTCATAATCCCCTATGAGAACCTTTACCTTTTCACCTTCAAGATAAGGCACCTTTTGCTCTTTCTTCTGCTGTTCAATTTCAATCCTCTTCTTCAATTCTTCAACTTCCTCTTCTTTAAGAAACTCATAAATCGGTTCTCCTGTCCTTTCGTCCCTCTTCGTCAAAGCCCTCATCAAGCGTGTTTCCGCAAGTAGATTAGCAACCTTGTCAATCAGATCTTTGTCACCTTTAACTCCGACAAAAAGGTATCCTCTATATATGGGTTTTTCGATATTCACTCTCACTCTTTCCTTTTTCTCACCACGCCCCTTGGTGACCACCTTTGAGATGAATTCCGTTGGCAAGAGAGGCTCAACCAGGTCCTCAAGACCATGTTCCTTTATTACCTTTTGAGCCGCAACAAAGGCTTTTTTCTCTTTACCCGAATAAGTCTGAAAAATCAACCACTTTCTCTCTACAAGCTCTTGCTTTTTCTCTGTCATATTTTACCCCAATATGAGCTGTATTATTTTTGAAATTAGCAAATCAACAAGAAACATGAACAAAATAAAAAAGAGCGAAATCAGTATTACTCCCAAAGTACCACCCCATAAACTCTCCTTCGTTGGCCAGGTTATTTTCATGAACTCCTGATAGGACTCTTTCAAAAATTCAATTACCTTCTTCATACCTTTGACTCCCTATGGACGGTATGCTTCCCGCAGAATTTGCAAAACTTTTTTAATTCAAGTTTCTCTTTCTTGTCTTTGTTTTTCATTGAGTAGTAATTCTTCCTCTTACACTCAGTACAAACTAAAGCTATTTTCACTCTCATACTTCCTCCTTATACAGGCCTGGAGGGATTTGAACCCCCAACCACTGGATTTGGAGTCCAGCGCTCTACCTGGTTGAGCTACAGGCCTATGTAAAGTTGCAAAATTATAATTCCTTAATATTGGACAGTCAAGTAACATAATGCCCCCGAGAGGATTCGAACCTCTGGCCTGCGGTTTAGGAAACCGCCGCTCTATCCTCCTGAGCTACGGGGGCCAGTTAGGCTAAATGATAAGGTTGCAAATCTGGAAATTCAAATCAAAATATGCCAGACCAAAGTAACTTTTAAACCTTAAACTTAATAAAATATTAAACTTACAAAAAATTCAGTTTTTCACACTATGCTGAGTCAAAAGAAAAGGATTGGCCTTAATTCTTACCACCTTCAAATTGACAGTTCAAAGGCTAAACGCTATATAAATAATATGAAAAACGGTGCTACAGAAGGATTCAAATTCAAGGATCCAAGATACAACCAAGATCTGGAATTCAAAATTGTACCGATTGATTCTCTTGAAATTGTTGAACACCAGAGAAAACCTAGCAACTATCACGTTACGCACCTCATATACTCCATAGAAAGAGTTGGCTTCATAGTTCCTCTTGTTGTTGTGGAAAAAAATGGAAAGTATGTAATTCTCGATGGCCAACACAGATTCCTGGCAGCCCAGAAACTCGACATCAAAGAACTGCCGGTCATTGTGGTTCCTGAAAAACTTGCCTACCTGATGATGAATTTTAATATAGAAAAAGAGTTGAATATACGTGAGAAATCCTACGTAGCTTTAAACATTTACAGACAATACCTTAGAACTAACCCTCAGATGCCCGAAATCGAACCAATATTAACAGATTCTTTAGAGCAGGCCTATTATGTCACCCTTGGTCTTGGATATGAGGAAGAAGAAAAACTTCGTGGAAGTATGTTTGAATCTATCCTCAAAAAATGTGACTACTTTTTAGACACACCTTTGGTAGAAGCTATGGAAGAAAGGAAGAGAAGGGCAAAGCGGGTAACGGAAGTTAACTCCCTAATTACGGAAATTGCTCAGAAACTGAAAGAGATTGAAAAATGGCACCCCTTTATACATCAACAGATACTATCCTACGCCAACCCTTACAAAAGAAAGAGGGAGGCCATAGATTTTGACGATATGTTTGATGCCCTCACGGAAAACTTAAAAAAGGTTAAAGAAGACCCTGAAGTAATCTTGAAAGAAGAATTCGAGGAATAAACTCTATTAATCTTAAACTTAATTGGTTTTTCTCAATTAAACGGTGTTGTTTTTTCATTTTTTGAGGCAAAGTTTACAATTCGCACTTTCAAATTCGCCAAAATTTTGTTAAAATTTCACTATGCCTATTTTTAACCCTCCTATTAAAGAGGAAATCCTCGGTGGGGGACTTGTCCTATTGGAAGAAATGCTGGGGGATGACCTTACACCGGCGAGGGTTGCCCGGATTTCCTATCTTTCCAGCGGCGACGAGGAAGCTAACAAAAAACTTTTGATAAAACTTTTAGAAATGGGGCACTTTTCACCCTTCGAACAACAGGTCTTCCGATTCAAGATTGAAGGCATCCCCATGTACATAGGTGAACAACTTCTTCGACATAGGATCGCGAGTCCGTTAAAACGCTCTTTCAGATATACCAGTCCGGATAAGGGAACAGTAATAGAATATACTCCCGAGAATTTGAATAAAATTGTACATATCCCTCCAGAATTCTTTAACCTCAGAGAATCGCATATTCAGAACAAAGAAGAGCTTCTCAAAGAAATACTTGATCACATCAAAAAATCAATCGAACTATACCAAAAATTGGTAGAATCGGGGTTGAGAAAAGAAGCGGCAAGAACAATCTTGCCCGCAGGCTTAAGAACCTCTCTCTACTGGACGATCAACATGAGAAGTCTCATGAACTTTCTTGAACAGAGGCTTTCTCCAAAAGCACAATGGGAAATGAGACAATTGGCGAAAGCGGTAGTGAGAATTCTTTATCAGGTGGTACCTCTTACTATAGATAATTATCTTAAAATAAGCGGACTTGAAACCCATTTTAGGGATTGAGAGATAGAAAAACCGCGATCTAAAGTTTCTCCCATTTTTCAATGTCGCCCTCCACTACGTAAAAAAGCGGATTGGGTCTAATGGGCTTACCTTGTAAGTCCTTGCAAACCCTTTCAAACCAATCCTTGTTTCTAATCTTTAATTTCTTGCAAAGATGCCATAACTCAAAATCCAGCTGTCCCTTTGTTACAGGAATTACTCCCTTTAAAAGACCAGTCTTACATATCTTCCCTTCATCAAAATTGTAACCCCTTCTTCTCCCTTCGAGAAAGACAAAGTAGAGGTAAGAATTAATTGCAATCAAAGGATTCTTATATTTTTTAAATCTTTCAAGTTGTGGGTGATTTTTATAACCTTTTGTATTTCCTTCCAGAACCTTTTTTGCCAGAAGTCCCTCCCTCCAGAGGGCTACAATTCCTTGAGGATCAAGGTAAGATGGGTCAATTGACCACAAACGCATTAAATAATTCTAAAAGTGAAAAGGAAAAACACAAAATTTGATGCGTATAAAGAGACAACGTAAACCAATACGCTGAATTTCCAACCCCAACCAACTCCATACATTAAATTAGACGCCGCAAAGCCACCTCCTAAAACTCAAAAGGGATTATCCATTTCGCCCTCCTTAAACTTTCCAAGCAAATCGCTTCATTTTTTAAGATTCACGAATTATAATAATCATAACAACTGGGTGAGCATTGAGGTGAACAAAAAACTTATTCTTGCTTCAGGTTCTCCGAGGAGAATTGCAGTTCTGAGGAAATTTGGATATGAATTTGAATCAATCAAACCAGAGGTTGAGGAAAAAATTAAAGAAATTGAAGATTGCATTAAAGTTGCAGAAGAAAAGGCTCTTTACATCAAGGAAAAGGGCGTAATTTTAGCCTGTGATACCATTGTAGTCTTAAAGGACGAAATACTGGGAAAACCGAGAAACCTCAAAGAGGCGAAGAATTTTCTGAAAAAACTGTCAGGGAAATGGCATGAGGTTTACACAGGTTACGTTATTAAAAGTGTCAAAGAACTGAAAAAAAACCTCATAAAAACACAAGTAAAATTTGCTCGGCTCAGCGATTTTGAAATCGAACTACTACTCAAGTGTGGTGATCCTCTTGACAAGGCAGGTGCTTACGGAATCCAGGAAATGGCCGGCCTTTTTGTAGAGAAAATTTGTGGTTCGTATTTCAATGTGGTGGGAATCCCTATTGAGTACATTTATTGGGATTTAAAAGCATTAGGAATAATACCGACAGGAAAAACTACCGATGGTGGAGTTTAGATTTTATAAAAACGAGCCTTTTAAGGTATAATAATCAATAATGCAAGACGATAGCATACTCCGTCAAAAAGCAGAAGAGCCTTTAAAAAAGGCAGAAAAACTTCATCCCATCTACCGGGGCAAGATCGAAATCATCCCGAAAGTCCCCGTCTCCCATCTTGATTATTTTGCGGTTTGGTATACCCCCGGCGTTTCATCTGCCTGCAAAAAGATCGTAGAAAATCGTAACAACTCCTTTGAATACACATCCCGCTGGAATACCGTAGCGGTAATCTCAGATGGCACGAGAGTTTTAGGCCTTGGCAACATAGGACCCGAAGCTGCGCTTCCTGTTATGGAAGGAAAGGCGCTACTTTTTAAATATCTTGGCGCAGTCGATGCTTTTCCTATCTGCATAAAGGAAAAAGACCCGGAAAAGATTGTGGAGACTGTGAAAACACTGGAACCATCCTTCGGGGGTATAAATCTTGAAGATATAGAAAAACCCAAGTGTTTCTATATCCTTGAGAGATTAAGAAAAGAAATGGAAATTCCTGTGTGGCATGATGACCAGCAGGGAACCGCAACCATTACTATTTCGGCTCTTTATAACGCCACAAAAATTGTTGGAAAGAAACTTAAAGAACTCAGAATATTCATCCTTGGTGCCGGTTCGGCGGGTATTGCGACACTAAAATTACTCATCAGGGCCGGTATTGACCCCGGAAATATTTTAATGGCGGACAGGAATGGCCTTATAAGTTCCGACAGACCTTATCTTGAGGAGAAATTTGGGGTGTATACGGAGTTAATACTACAAACCAATAGAGAAAACATAAAAGGTGATTATCATAAAGGTTTTGAAGATGCTGATGTGTTCATAGGTTTTTCCACACCGGGCCCCGGGGTTGTCACTAAGGATGACATAAAGAAAATGGCAAAAAATGCCATAGTATTCGCCTGTGCCAACCCAATTCCAGAAATCTGGCCATGGGAAGCAAAGGAAGCAGGAGCAAAGATAGTGGCAACGGGGAGATCTGACTTTCCAAATCAGGTCAACAACTCCCTTGTGTTTCCTGGAATCTTTCGTGGTGTCCTTGACGTTGCTGCAAAAACCATTACCGATTCAATGTGCATAGAAGTAGCCAAAGAAATTGCAAAGTATGCGGAGGAAAGAGGGCTTACCGAAGAATACATAGTCCCAAGAATGGATGAATGGGAACTATTTCCAAGGATTGCCGCTTCTGCCGCTGATTCAGCGGTAAAAGAAGGGATTGCAAGAAAACACAAAACCTACAAGGAAGAGCTGGAAAACGCCACCCTCCTTATTACAAGAACCCGGGTACTGATTGAGGAACTTGAGAAAAGTGGCTTTGTAAAAAAC
>JASEFR010000020.1 GCA_030019025.1 bacterium | reverse complement strand
TTTCGCTACCTTAGGACCGTTATAGTTACGGCCGCCGTTTACCGGGGCTTCGGTTTGGGGCTTGCACCCCTCCCCTTAACCTTCCGGCACCGGGCAGGCGTCAGAGCCCATACGTCCTCTTGACGAGTTCGCGGACTCCTGTGTTTTTGGTAAACAGTCGCCAGGCCCTCTTCGCTGCGACCCCGTTCCGCTCCAGCCGCAAGGGCCTTCACGTACTTGGGGCACCCCTTCTCCCGAAGTTACGGGGCCAAGTTGCCGAGTTCCTTAGGGGGAATTCTCTCGCGCGCCTGAGCATTCTCTGCCCGTCTACCTGTGTCGGTTTGCGGTACGGTCAGCCTGGTTTCAACGCCTGCGAGGCTATTTCTTGGCAGCATGGTCCAGGCCAGTTCTCCCCCTTTCGGGGGATCCCCATCGCCTCTCAGAGTTGGGTCTTTAAACCCGCCCCTCCGGATTTGCCTGGAGAGGCCTCCTACTGGCTTAGACGCCCTAAGCCACCAGGGCGCTGGCCTTTCCCTACTGCGTCACCCCCCAGGCTCCACCAAGCTGGCTCCCGAATATTAACGGGATTCCCATCCCCTACGCCTTTCGGCCTCAGGTTAGGGGCCGGCTAACCCACCGCGGACGAGCCTTCCGGTGGAAACCTTAGACTTTCGGCGCCCCCGATTCTCACGGGGGTTATCGCTACTAATGCCTGGATTCTCACTTCCCTGCAGTCCATCACCCCTCGCAGGATGACTTCAGCCCGCAGGGAACGCTCCCCTACCGCTGCCACCAAAGGTGGCAACCCGCAGCTTCGGTGGAAAGCTTAGCCCCGCTAAATTTTCGGCGCAGGGGCGCTCGACTGGTGAGCTGTTACGCACTCTTTAAATGATGGCTGCTTCTAAGCCAACATCCCAGCTGTCTAAGCGCCCCCACATCCTTTACCACTAAGCTTTCACTTCGGGACCTTAGCTGGCGGTCTGGGTTGTTCCCCTCTCGGCAATGGAGCTTATCCCCCACTGCCTGACTCCCGGGAAGCATGTTGCGGCATTCGGAGTTTGGTTGGGTTTGGGGTTGCCCCCTACCCCATCCAGTGCTCTACCTCCGCAACACTCATTCCCGAGGCTAGCCCTAGAGCTATTTCGGGGAGAACCAGCTATCTCCGGGTTCGATTAGCTTTTCACTCCTACCCACAGCTCATCCGAGGACTTTTCAACGTCCACCGGTTCGGGCCTCCATCACCGGTTAAGGTGACTTCACCCTGGCCATGGGTAGATCACCCGGCTTCGGGTCTACCGCCGCCGACTTAACGCCCTTTTCGGACTCGCTTTCGCTACGGCTCCGGCCCAGAAGGCCTTAGCCTCGCCGACGACGGTAACTCCCAGGCTCATTACGCAAAAGGCACGCCGTCAGGCCATTTAACCTCCTCTAAGGGAAGTTAAATGAACCCTCCGACTGATTGTAGGCACCTGGTTTCAGGTTCTATTTCACTCCCCGCACTGGGGTTCTTTTCACCTTTCCCTCACGGTACTTAGTCCGCTATCGGTCACCAGGGAGTATTTAGCCTTAGGTGGTGGTCCACCCAGATTCCCCCAGGATTCCACGTGTCCCGGGGTACTCGGGAACACAGTCCAGGAAGACTCCACACCTTTCGCCTACGGGGCTTTCACCCTCTATGGCCTACCTTTCCAGGTAGTTCGGCTAGGTGGGAATTTTGTAACTTCCCGGCTCCTCCGTGGCGGAGCCCAACTGTGTCCCACTACCCCGTCTCTGCAACGCCCACGGGCTTTGGCACAGAGACGGTTTAGGCTGTTCCCCTTTCGCTCGCCGCTACTCAGGGAATCGCGGTTGCTTTCTTTTCCTCCGGGTACTGAGATGTTTCAGTTCCCCGGGTTCGCCTCCCCCATAAGGGGGATGACCACCTATTAAGGTGGTCGGGTTTCCCCATTCGGGCATCCCGGGATCAAAGGCTGCTTGCGCCTCCCCCGGGCTTATCGCAGCTTGCCACGCCCTTCATCGCCTCCTGGTGCCGAGGCATCCACCAGGTGCCCTTACTATCTTAGCCACCTACCTCAACCACTTTGTTTTCAAAGAGCAGATTCGCAAGTTGTAAAATTATATTCGTTCCCCTTTGGAATGTCAAGGGGCAAAAATATACTTACTTTGTAAGTGTTAATATATTAATATAGCCCCCATGTTCTGTCAAGTTTTTTACAAAGTATTGCAAAAACAAAACTTAAAAGGCACTATAAATTATGCCAATCCACCAAATAAAATGAGAAACTGCGCAATGTTGTTTACACCTCAAAAATATTTCAACTTTACCACCCATGCTTTAAAATTTTAACATGAAAGAAGTTGTAAAAAAATCTTTTCTGTTGAGTTTAAAAATCTTCGGGTCCGCCTTGCTTTTAGGAATCATCCTTTTGGCTTTATTCTGGAAATTTACCCCTTCTCCTTATATTATAGAAAAATACGAGCCAAGTCTTTCCACCGAAGTTTATGATAGAAACGGAAGGCTGATCTACACTTTTTACCTTCAAAAACGCGAGGCAGTTAGACTCTCTAATATCCCAAGAAACCTCATAAACGCCTTTATCGCTATTGAGGATAAAAGGTTTTTCCAGCACAATGGTATTGATATAATTAGGCTTTTTAAGTCCGCACTTGTAGATATTATCTCCCTTAGACCCGTCCAAGGTGCATCCACAATCACTCAACAACTTGCAAGGAATATGTTCCTCACTCCTCAAAAAGCACTAACAAGGAAAATTAAGGAAGTATTACTGGCAATTAAAATCGAAAGAACCTTTTCAAAGCAGGAAATTCTCGAAAAGTACCTAAACATCATTTATTTTGGAAATGGTATTTACGGCGTACAAACCGCAAGCAAGTATTTTTTCGGAAAACCAGTGGATAGTTTAAATCTCGCAGAATGTGCTCTCCTTGCTGCTATACCCAAATCACCTAAACTCTTTTCACCCCTTTCCAACTACCAGAGGGCAATAAGAAGACAGAGACTAATCTTAAAACAGATGAGAGAAGAGGGTTTTATTACTGAATTAGAGTATCAGGAAGCATTAAATACAGAAATAAAAGTAAACCCCGTATCGTTAACCCCATCGGGCGTTGTGGGCCCTTACTTTATGGATATGGTAAGGAACTACGTGATCTCAAGATACGGAGAAGACTTCCTCTACAAAGGTGGCGGAAAAATATATACCACAATGGATCTGGATTTTCAAAGGGTGGCAGACTCCATTCTTCCAGCTATGTTAGACTACTATGAGGAACATTACAAACTTAAACCGGCTAAAAAGGACTTTAATAAAAAGGAACAAGCGGATCAACCTCCATATCTACAAGGCGCACTAATAACAATAGATCAGAATACCGGCGAGATTCTTGCGTTAGTTGGCGGTAGAGATAGAAGCGAAAGTGAGTTTAATAGGGCTACTCAAGCTTTGAGGCAACCGGGGTCAGCCATCAAACCTTTTATATATCTTACAGCGATAGATAACGGGTATTATGGTTGTGACAAGCTTAATGATGCACCCATTGTTCTTTATGAAGGGAAAGAATATGAATGGAGACCAAAAAACTTTGACAACTCTTACCTCGGAGAAATCACTTTGCGAAAAGCTCTTGCTCTCTCGAGAAATCTTGCCACCGTTGACCTAATACTTCAATTGGGCCCCGAAGCTGCAGCCTCATATGCAAGGAGATGCGGGTTTAAGACCACTTTACCCCCCTATCCAGCCATCGCACTCGGAGGAGTTTCTGTTTCCCCAATGGAGTTAACCACAGCCTACTGTACAATAGCAAATTACGGAAAAAGAATAAGACCGTATTTTATAAAGAAAATAATTAACAGGGCTGGAGTGGTTCTCGAAGAAAACAAGCCACAATCGACACAAGTCTTTGATTCAACAACGGTCTACATCCTAATTAATATAATGAAGTCTGTATTCACAGAAGGTACCGCAGTTTCTGCTATTACCGCTTACGGATGGTCAAGACCTGCAGCGGGTAAAACGGGAACCACC
The DNA here is from genome assembly GCA_030019025.1 of bacterium. Taxonomy (NCBI): domain Bacteria; species bacterium. The sequence goes on along the minus strand of JASEFR010000020.1, from coordinate 31,035 downwards.
GATGAATTCAGAGATGCGTGGTTCATAGGATTTACACCAGAGATCCTTACGACTATATGGGTAGGATATGACTCGGTCAGAACAATTACGAAAAATGCTACAGGTGCATCCTTCGCTTTACCAATTTGGACCCTATACATGAAGGAAATACTGAAAGATAAACCCGCTACTGATTTTGAAGTTCCGCCTGGCATTGTCTTTGCGGAAACCTGCGACGAGTCTGCACTCCTTGCAACCCAATACTGCCCCAAAACCCACATAGAGCCCTTTAGAATGGGGGACGAACCACACGAATTCTGTAAATTACACACACCGTCTCCAACTAAAGAAAAAATCCGCAAACTTAGGGAAGAAGAATCTAAAAATTGAGGCATGTTTCCTTTTATTTTCTATGTTATAAGTTACTCCTCTGTTTTACCATTCTCAGCACAACTTATAGCAACTAACTCCTCTTCTCTTTGGGGACACCCCTCCGCAGTATTCTTTACACCGTCTCTCATCGGAGAAAAAACAAAATTGGAATCATCAATTACTTCCTTCATCTTCCTGACATCTTTTAAGATTTACGGTTTTTCCTTTTCCTACAATAAAGTCGCCATAGGCATGCAATACGTTGGAACCAGGGATATAAACGAGAAGTATTATGTCTTCGGTTTTTCAAGAAAGCTAAGAGATGTGGATTTCGGGCTATCCATTTTGGTGAACGAGAAAGACTTTGAAGGCTTTGCTTCTCGCGAAATCCTCGGCACTTTAGCCCTTTCGAGGGGCGTTGAAGACATCATTTTTGGTGCCTCTTTTACAAAAAACACAAGTACGATGAAAAATTCCCTCAACATTTTCGCTATTCTCATTGAATCCTTAGGCTGTACGTACATTGACTACATCTTCTACCAAAATGAAAGAACTTTTTCACTTAGCCAAGAATTTAACGTTTTACCGCTTCTTACCCTTTCTATTGGTTATTCAAAAGACCCAGACCAATACTTTGTTGGACTTTATTTAAAGAGCTATATAAAGCCTGCAATATCGCTCCGATACCTTCAGAACCTTGGGTATGTAATAACATCAGGAATTGAATATACATTTTGAAGGACTTATAATTTGAAAGAATCCGAACCAAGGAGGAGAGGTTGAGGAGTATTTTTTATCGAGCATTGATAGTGTTGTTTGTCCTGGGGATCTCCCTTTGGACGCTCTGGCCCACCTTCCGCTACTACTCACTTACCACCGAAGAAAAGCAAAACCTTTCATCTGAATATTTGAGTAAACTGAAGAAACGGGCACTCAATCTCGGATTAGACTTGCAGGGCGGTATGTACATGGTTCTTGAGGTTGATAAATCAAAACTTTCAGAAGAAGAGGCAAAAGGTGCTGAAGAGCGCGCCCTTGAGATAATCAGAAACCGCATCGACCAGTGGGGTGTTTCGGAACCGATAATTCAGAAAACAGAAGAAGGAAGAATAATCATTCAGCTTCCAGGCGTTCTTGAAAAAGAAAGAGCAGAGGAACTGATTGGTAAAACTGCACTGCTTGAATTCAAACTGGTAGCGGATCAAAAAACATTAGAGCAAACAATTAAAAATATAGATGACGTTTTACAAAAAACTTGGAAAGGTGACACAACCAAAACCTATCTTACCGATATACTGATTAGCTTCGGAGGAGGAATTGGTGTAAGATCCAGCGAAGTCCATATATTTAAAGAAATCATAAATATACCGGAGGTACAGGCGGTCATACCTGCAGGGTACGAATTCCTTTTCGGAAAAACCGAAGAAACACCTGAGGGCAAAATTAGACCGGTTTACCTCGTGAAAAAGGAGCCCGAATTAACAGGTACAAATCTAAAAACTGCAAGGCACACAATATATCAGGGGCAAGACCCAGCTTATGCTGGAAAACCTATCGTAGAAATACACTTTGACAAAAAAGGAGCCACAAAATTTGCCTTTGTAACAGGTTCAAATATAGGAAAGCAACTGGCAATTGTTCTTGACAGCGTAGTCCAATCTGCACCTGTTATAGAGGAAAGAATTCCTACGGGCGACGCGATCATAAGAGGGAACTTCACCATTGACGAAGCAAAAGAACTGGCGATTATACTCAGGGCAGGCGCTTTACCAGCTCCAATCAAAATCGTGGAAGAGCGCACGGTTGGTGCTACACTCGGAAAAGACTCAATAGAAAAGGGTATGAAGGCCTTTCTCATTGGGTTAATTATAGTGGTACTATTCATGTTAGTTTACTATAAACTCGCGGGTCTCATCGCTGATCTTGCCCTCATTCTCAACGCTATATTTATCTTGGCGGTTATGGTTGCACTCAAAGCAACCCTGACGCTCCCCGGAATGGCTGGACTCATTCTCACCGTTGGCATGGCTGTGGATGCCAATGTTCTTATCTTTGAGAGAATTCGTGAAGAACTCCGAGCGGGTAAAAGCCCTAAATCCGCAGTAGATGCAGGATTTGCCAAGGCAACCATCACCATTTTTGATGCAAACCTCACCACTCTGATCGCAGCTTTGGTACTTTTGAGATTTGGTGTAGGGCCCATAAAAGGGTTTGGAACAGTTTTAACCATTGGTATTCTCTCAAACTTCTTTACCGCAATCTTTGTTTCCAAAATCATTTTTGACTACCTTGTTAACGTTAAAAAGGTAGAAAAACTAAGCATATAAAGGAGTCTGCAATGGAACTTTTTAGAAATCTAAGAATTAACATTATAGGAAACCGAAAATACTTGTACTTTACTTCAGTTGTACTCGTTCTTCTAAGCATAGTTGTGCTTATAGTAAAAGGTGGTCCCAACTACGGCGTCGATTTCCGCGGAGGACTACTTTTACAGATTGAAACTACGCCCGCTTTAAAAATAGAAGAAGTCAGATCCACACTTTCAGCAAAGGGATACACGGCTGAGGTTCAAACATTTGGAAAAGCTGGAATGTTTATTCTGAGGTTCAAAAGCGAAGAGATTAAGCCAGAAGTGATCCTTGAAGTCCTCAAATCTGCTTATCCTGATAGAGATATATCTCTCTTAAGAGCTGAAATGGTAGGACCATCCATAGGAAGAAAGCTTACGCTCCAGGCCATAACCTTGATTCTTATAGGAATGTTATTAATGCTCATTTACATCTGGTTCAGATTTGATTTTAGATTTGGCGTAGCCTCAGTAATAGCCCTCTTCCACGACACCTTAATAGCCCTTGGAATTTATACTTTTCTTGGAAAAGAATTTTCTGTACCAACAATTGCAGCAATTTTGACACTGATTGGCTACTCCATTAACGACTCCATAGTGGTTGCGGACAGAATAAGGGAAAAACTAAGGGCTTTTGGTAAAGTTATTCCCAGGAACAAGATTGAGGAAATTTTTAACAGCGGTGTGAATGAAACTCTTTCCCGTACCATTATAACTTCTTTAACAACCCTCTTTCCTCTTGTAGCTATACTTATTTTTGCTCGCGGTACCACCATCTTTGACTTTGCATTAATCTTGACCATTGGCGTCATCATTGGTACATACTCTTCCATAGGGGTTGTAGCGTCAATTGTAACTGATTGGCACAAAGCCACCCTTAAAAAGGAAAAGGCTTGAGATTAGGGATAACCGGAAACCCATACAAAACTGGTATTAATAAAGTAATGGAGCATATCCTGAAACATTTTGACAATTCTGAACTTTTGATATGGGTTGGGTTACAGAATCATCTTAAAGAGTTCAAAAAACTTGATTACGCTGATGAATTAACATTGAAAGAAAAAGCAGATATCATAGTCGCCATTGGGGGAGATGGTACCTTTCTTCGATCTGCGAGGCTCTTCATTGAAAAGCCCATAATGGGAGTAAACGTTGGCACCTTTGGATTCCTGACTATATACCGCGAAGAAAATCTACAAATAGCGCTGGAAAATTTGAAAAAAGGAAATTGGACCTATGAAGAGAGAACCGTTTTGCAGGCTAAATTAAGCGATAAGACTCTAATCGCATTAAATGATATAACTTTTAGTGTAACAGGTGCACCAAGAATGATGAGCGTTGAAGTACGCGTAAACAAAGAAAAACTTTACGACTTCAGAGGAGATGGCCTTATAGTATCAACGCCAACAGGATCAACCGCCTATAATCTTTCTTCCGGTGGCCCTATTTTGTATCCCACTATGGAGGCCTTCGTCATTACGCCCATTTGCCCACATAAATTATCTTTAAGACCCATTGTGGTGCCTGCCGAAAGCCTCATTGAGGTTACGATCTCCTCGAAAATGGAGGAAACGTTAATTTCTGCCGATGGCCAGGAAACTATTCCAATTTCTAATATTACCGTTTTACTCACCAAGAGTAACGAAAAAGCCAAAATTGTCAAAACGCCCGGAGTTTTAAGTTACTTCGAAATTCTCAAGAGGAAATTTAACTGGGGTTAATGGGGCTCCTGAGGCTTTCTATAAAAAATTATCTGCTTGTTGATAATCTCGAGGTAGAATTTCATCCGGGATTTAACGTAATTACTGGTGAAACAGGCGCAGGTAAATCGCTGATAATAGGTTCTCTCAACATAGCTCTGGGAGAGAAAATTGATTGGGACCTAATGGGAGAGAAGGAAGCAGAAATAACAGCAGTTTTTTCGCTATCAGAAGAGGAAAAAGAAATCCTGAGAAGAAACAAAATTGAGGTTGACGAAGAAATAATAGTGCGAAGAATATTAAACCCGACTTCAAAAAAGTCGAAAATTTACATCAATATGAGTACGGTGACCCTGAGTTTCCTCAAGGAAATTACAGAACATCTAATTGATCTACATGGTCAGCATCAGCATCAGAGCCTCTTAGACCCACAAAGGCATATAGATTATCTGGATGGATTTGCAAATATTTTAAAGGAAAGAGAGAAAATGAAACACTTATACGACGCGCTTCTCGATGCAAGAGGAAGGCTTGATGATTTAAAGAAAAAACAGAGGGAAGCTCAAGAAAAAGAAGAGTTTTACCGATTTAAACTTGATGAATTAGAGAAGGCAAACCTGAAAGAGAGCGAAGAGGAAGAGCTGGAAGAACGTTTGAACATCTTATCAAATATAGAAAAACTGCAGTCAAATGTTACCGCATCAGCCTTTGAAATTTATGAAAGTGAAGAATCGGCTTATGAAAAGATATTCAGAGCTATAAGAAGCCTTCAAGAAATAGTAAGTATAGATGCAAAGCTAAACGAAGCAATCAACACTCTGCAGGAAATTTCCGACAAGCTTCAGGATACTTGGCGTCTCTTGATGGAATATAAAAATGATCTCGTTTTAAATCCCGAGGAATTGGAAGAGGTACGAACCAGACTCACCTTTCTAAAAAATTTAAAGCAAAAATACAGAAAGAGTATTGAAGAACTAATACAGGAAAAAGAATTCTTAAAAAGCGAACTCAGCAGAATTGAAAATTACGACAAGGAAATAGATGCATTAACAAAAGAAATTTATAATCTTGAAAAGCAAGTGAGGGAGCAGGCTGAGATTTTGCACGAAGCAAGAGTAAAGTCAGCACCAGAGCTGGAAAGACTCATAGAGGAAGAGTTAAAAGATTTAGCGATGGAAAAGGCGAGATTTAAAGTAAATATAAGTGAGGGAGAAATAAATCACCTCGGGAAGGATACCGTAGAATTTTACATCTCCACTAACCCAGGGGAAGAGCCCAAACCTCTCTCAAAGATCGTTTCCGGTGGAGAGCTTTCAAGGATCATGCTTGCTATTAAAAGAGTTTTAGCTGACCTTGTGAATGTGCCAACGATGGTCTTTGACGAAGCTGATACCGGAATTGGGGGAAAAGTTGCTGAAAAGGTGGGAAGAAAGATGAAAGAAATAAGCCAAAAAAGGCAGGTAATAGTGATAACCCACCTACCGCAAATTGCAGCCTTTGGTGAAAAACATTTTATCGTAGAAAAATTTGTAGAGGGGGATAAAACCCGCGTGAAAATAAGAGAACTCAGCGAACAGGAAAGAGTACGAGAAATTGCAAGGATGCTTTCAGGAGAAAAAATAACGGAAGAATCTCTCAATTATGCGGAAAAATTTTTAAAGAGTATCAGGGGGTAAGATGGCAAATTCAGAAAAAGAGTTCAGCCCTTTTGTAAGGCGTGCCTGTGAAATATTATTCGACAAAAAGGCAGAAGAGATTAAAATTATTGAAGTAGGCAAATTTATTCCCCAAATAACGAACTATTTTATCATTGCCACTGCCAATTCCACAGAACACATGAATGCGCTAAGGAAACATTTAGAAGATGAACTTGCCCTTTTGGGAGCGAGACTCCACCACTCTGAGGGCTCGAGAAATTCCCGATGGATGCTTCTCGATTACGAAGACTTTATAATACACATTATGCTAGAAGAAGCAAGGGAATTTTATAGGCTTGAGGAACTATGGGGTGATGCACCCAGGTGGACCTATGAGGAAACTTTTAAGAGAGAGGATTGAAGAAAAACTTGCAGAAATTATTGAGAAAAACTTTGGATTAAAAGCCGATTTTTATTTGGAAGAATCTGCAGGAGAAAATTTCGGGGATTATTCCACAAATATACTCTTCAAACTGGCGAAAGAATTGAAAAAGAACCCCGCCGAACTGGGTGAAAAGATTGTTGCGCAATTATCAAATTTTGATCTTCTTGAAAAGGCAGAAGTCCAGAAAGGGTTTTTGAACTTTAAAATATCACAAAAATCCCTGGGAGAGATACTAAAAAACATATCAGAAGACCCCGAAAACTATGGCAAAAACAATCTCGGTAACAGAACAAGGGTCAACCTCGAATTTGTATCGGCAAACCCCACAGGCCCGCTGGTGGTCGTGAATGCAAGGGCAGCTGCAGTAGGTGATTCACTCAGAAGGATAATGAATACCTGCGGCTATGTTGTTGACTCGGAATACTACGTAAACGATGCAGGCGGTCAGATAGAAAGGCTCAGGAAATCCGTTGAGGCACGCATCCTTGAGCTCCAGGGACTCCCTTTTGAGTTTCCTGAGGATGGATACCAGGGAGAATACATTTACGACGTTGCAAGGGAAATTTTGAAAAGGAACTTTTCTGGCGACTACGGGAGATTCGCCGTGGAATACATCCACAATTGGCAGAGGAATACTCTGGAGAGGTACAGAGTCAAATTTGACAGATTCGTATTTGAGACCGAGATAAGAAATTCCGAATATCCACGTAAAGTTATGAAAACCCTTGAAGAATCTGGTCTAATCTATTCTGAGGACGGTGCAACCATTTTTAAATCATCAATTTTTGGCGACGATAAAGATAGAGTTCTAATAAGGAACAATGGTGAGCCTACCTACTTTTTCTTTGACCTGGCTTACCATCTCCATAAAATTGAAAGAAACTATGAGATTCTCATAGATATTTGGGGGCCAGACCACCATGGATATATCCCAAGAATGCAAGCGGGCTTAAAAGCTCTCGGGTTTGATATTGAAAAATTCAAAGTACTCATTGCCCAGCAGGTTAACCTTGTAAGAGGAAAGGAAAAGGTTAAAATGTCAAAGCGGAAAGGCGAAATCTACTCAATGGATGACCTCATAGACGAAGTTGGTGTAGACGCAGCGAGATTCTTTTTTCTTACAAGAACGGTAAATGCACACCTTGACTTTGATCTGGAACTGGCAAAAACCATTGGGGTGCAAAACCCTGTCTACTATGTACAATACAGCCACGCAAGGATTGCCAGTCTTTTGGATTTTGGTGCGGAAAAAGGATTATCCTATAAGAAAGGTGATCCTTCTCTACTCACTGAGCCAGAAGAAAGGAGTTTAATTCGGAAGATCATGTTTTATCCAGACATATTACAGAGTGCTTGCAGAAGCCTGGAACCACACCTGCTTGTTAGGTATCTCCTCGAACTTTCTGAGCTCTATCACAGCTATTATCAGAAAGTTAGAATTGTGACTGAAGATGCAGAGCTGAGTAATGCGAGACTTTTACTATCTTTTGGTGTCAAGACCGTCGTGAAAAATGGTCTTGAACTTTTAGGAATAAAAGCACCGGAGAGGATGTAAAATGAAAAATCCCCTTGATTTAAGGCCAATTATATTTACCAGGAACTATCTTAAAAACCCGGAAGGGTCATGTCTCGTTCAGATGGGTAATACGATTGTTCTGTGCACCGCTTCGGTTCAAACCAAACTTCCAAACTGGCTTCAGGGTTCGGAACAAGGCTGGATCACCGCTGAGTACAGCATGCTTCCCAGGTCCACTCAGGAGAGAAAACCGAGAGAATCCCGCACCGGAAAGTTGGATTCCCGCTCCGTTGAGATATCGAGGATAATAGGAAGAAGTTTAAGGGGAGCTTTAGATCTTAAAAAGATGCCAAATATCTCTATCATTATAGACGCCGATGTATTGCAGGCTGACGGCGGAACACGAACAGCAGCAATAAATGGTGGATTTGTGGCACTATTTGACGCAATAAGATATTTGATGGAACAGAAGGTTATAACTGAAAATCCGATTCTCGAGTTTATAGGTTCTGTTTCCGTAGGCATCGTAAATGGTAAGTTTTACTTAGATCTATCCTACGAAGAAGACTCCCAAGCTGAGGTAGACTTAAATGTCACGATGACGGAAACCGGAAAAATCATTGACATACAGGGCACCGCAGAAAAAAGGCCATTAACACGGGATGAATTGGAAAAGCTCTTGGATATCGCTTACGAGGGTATTAAAAAAATCATAGAAAAGGAAAAAGAAGCATTGGAATTAAGGTAAGGAGAAAAAAATGAGGATCTCAGACTTCAGAAGTGATACCGTTACAAAACCCACTGAAGAAATGTATGAGGCAATGATGAGGGCGCCCCTCGGGGATGATGTCCTGGGAGACGATCCCACCGTCATAGAGCTTGAAAGGCTCGCTGCAGAGAAAACCGGTTTTGAGTCTGCCCTTTTTGTTCCCTCAGGTACAATGGGGAATGCCATAGCAGTGAGAGCATGGGCAAAGGATGGAACTGAAGTAATACTCGAAGAAATGTCTCACATCTATACCAGTGAAGTGGGTCACATTGCATACATATCAAGAGCGATTCCCAGACCTTTAAAATCCAAAAGGGGCATAATCGACCCCGAAGATATAAGGAAGGCAATAAGGAAAGAAGAACTTCACAGGGCTGGCACATCTTTAGTTTGCCTCGAAAACACCCACAACTACTGGGGAGGCAAATCCCTACCTCCCGATTACGTCGCAGAAGTCTCGGCAATCTGTAAAGAACACGGTTTGCCATTACACATGGATGGAGCAAGGATTTTCAATGCATGCACCCATCTTAAAGTAGATGTTAAAGAATACACCAAACATCTTGACTCCTTAATGTTTTGTCTCTCAAAGGGACTTTCCGCTCCTGTAGGGTCTATGCTCTGTGGAACTAAAGAGTTCATAGAAAAAGCAAGAAGGATAAGAAAACTTCTTGGTGGTGGGATGCGCCAAGCTGGAATTCTCGCCGCTTGTGGAATTGTAGCCATACAGAAAATGATCGATAGGCTCGAAGAAGACCATAAAAACGCAAAAAAACTGGCAGAAGGGCTGTCAAAATTCCCATTTTTAAAAATAAATCCCGATGAAGTAGAAACTAACATTGTGATCGCCGAAACAAAAGTTGACCCTCAGAAAATATTGAGTCACCTTCAATCCAGGGGAATCCTTGCCCTTCAGTTTGGTCCAGGGCGTATAAGATTTGTAACTCACAAAGACGTAAATGAAGAAGATGTTGAAAGACTGTTGAAAGCTCTGGGGGATTTCAGGCCTTAGACAGAAATGTCAAAACACATAGCCATCGTTGAAGATCAAAAAGAAATAAGAGAACTCATTGCCATCAACTTCTCCAAATTCAATTTTATCGTTCACAAATTTTCTTTCGGCTCTGAACTTTTAAAACATCTCGAGGAGAAAAACTATCCGGACCTTATAATTCTTGACATTATGCTTCCGGACTGGGATGGCTTTGAACTACTAAAATACCTGAAAAGCCAAGAAAAATATAGTAAAATACCGGTAATCATGTTAACTGCAAGGTCAGATGAGGCTGATAAGGTTTTGGGTTTAGAAATGGGAGCAGATGACTACGTAACAAAACCCTTCTCTACGAGAGAGCTGGTGGCAAGGGTCAAAAGTGTTCTGCGAAGATACGAGAAAAGGGAAGGTGAAGTAATAACTTACGGCGAAGAACTGGTTATAGATTTAGACTCCAGCCAGGTATTTTTTAAGGGTAAGGAACTCCATTTAACCACTACAGAATTTAAAATCCTCAGCCTCCTTGCGTCCCGGCCGGGCAAAGTATTTTCCCGAGAAGAAATTCTATCTCAATTGTGGGGGCTGGATAAAGACACTTTGGAAAGAACTGTGGATGCGCATATTTCCAATCTTAGAAAAAAACTCGGCGAATTGGGAAAATTGATAAAGAATGTTAGAGGCCTTGGATACAAAATAGAGGCAAGGTAATTTGTACAAAAAATTGTACTTTTATATCTTTTTCCCTACCCTTTTATTCCTTCTGGGGCTATATTTTGCATCGGAAAAGGTGCTGGAAAGGGGGATAAACTCTCTTCACCAGGAAAATCTTCGAGACTTTGCTTTTTCCATCATAGAAGGTTATGGAGAATCTCTTTTTTCCATTGAAAAAAGAGATGAGCTCTTTACCAATTTGCTTTCCCTTGATTCCCTTACGGGAAACAGGATAACGGTTATCGACACCAGCGGAATTGTGATTTTTGATACGAGAAAAAACCCAAAAAACATGGACAACCACCGCTGGAGACCAGAAGTTGTTGAAGCATTGGATGGCAAAATAGGATTCTTCCAAAGGGAAAGCCAGACTCTGAAGAGAAGAATGTTCTACTGCGCAGTCCCTGTGATAAAAGGTGATACCATCATAGGGGTCCTTAGAGTTAGCGAACCAGAAGAAAAGCTATTTGAAAGCTACAAAAAATTCAAAACCAACTACATCATCTTTATTTTGGTTGTATCAGCAGTGATATTTCTAATTCTAACAATCCTTGAATCCAAATACAGGAAAGACATCTTTCTCTTTTTACAAGCATTCAAAAAACTATCGGAAAATGACTTTAGTGTTAAGATTTTGAGAAGTAAAGATGATCCGCTTAGAGAACTTGCAGAACATTTCAACGCAACAGCTGAAAAATTAATGAAAAGTTATAGAGCTCTGCAAGAAACCGAACAAAAACTAAAAGAAATTCTCGAAACAATCCCTATTCCCATCGCTATTGTAGATAACCAACTTAATCTGATTTACTCCAATCTTTCCTTTAAAAAACTTTTCTCAAGCGATGTGGGGACAGACCTTTCGACTCTAACTTCACTGGAAATTTTAAGACATGCAAGAGCAATCTTGAAAGAAAAAGCCGACGAAATTAAATACGAAATCCTATGGAAAGAGAGACACCTTCAGGTTTACCTGAAAAAACTGGGCGATATCCCACAAATTATTATAATAGCAATTGACATTACTGATACTTTTGAAAAAGAGAGAATCAAAAAAGAACTCATCACCCACGTCTCCCATGACCTAAGAACTCCTCTCACTATTATAAAAGGCTACGCGGAAACCATTCTTGAAGAAAACAGTGATAGCAAAATAAACTCATACGTTGAAACAATTCTTAAAGCTGTAGACGAACTATCCCAGCTTGTAGCAAAACTCAATACCCTTTCAAAACTGGAAAATCTTCTGGAAGTAGAGATCAAAGAAATCAATCTGAAGGATTTTATTGAAAGCATAATTATACCCTTCGAGCACATTGCAAGTAAGAAGGGCCTTGAATTTCACCATTCAATTGAAACGGATACTGAAACCATAAAAAGTGACCCTGAAAAGTTAAAGATGATCCTTATCAATCTCCTTGATAACGCTTTAAAATTCACCGAAAAAGGAAAAGTGGAGCTGAATATAGAAAAGAAAGGAAACAAACTTAAAATAACAGTTAGTGATACAGGCCCCGGTATCCCTGAAAATTTAAGAGCCAGAATCTTTGAAAGGTTTTTCACTATGGATAAGTCAAGAGGAGCAGGTTTTGGACTGGGACTTGCCATTGTAAAACATGCTGTCCAATTATTAAAGGGGATTATTGAAGTTGAAAGCCAAATTGGCTTTGGAACTACATTTACTATAACAATCCCGGAAGTTTAATTTCTTTTAACCAGATCTTAACACTCCCTTAACACTTCCACTCAATAATTTTATTGCTATCAAAAGGAGGTAAAATGACCAGAATAAAATCACAAAGAGGGTGGATAATGACCGCTGTGTTAATCCTCATGGCGATCCAGAATGCTAAATCGCAAGAAGCAATGAAAACCTCAGGAGTGATGTTTGGTGACATGTACTACATACAGCAGTCTAACATCGATTCCCTAAAAGGGCAATATGGATTTCTTATAAGAAGAATAAACTTGACCTTCGACAAAAAAACCGAAGATAGAGTTTCGGTGAGAGTTAGACTCGAAATGAAAAGTCCCAATGTGGATAAAAGGCCAGAAACTAAGCTTACACCTTATATAAAAGATGCCTATTTATCTTACAATATCGGGAGTGCAAAATTCACCTTTGGCGTTCAGCCAACCATTATCTTGGAATCTCCGGAGAAGGTATGGGGCTTAAGAGCGGTAGAAAAGACCCTATTAGACTTTCAAAGAATAGTTCCATCCAGAGACCTTGGAATATCACTTAACTTTAAAAAGTCCATAGGCGAATTAAGCATACTTTCAGCGAAAGGTGGTAAAAATAAGCTTAACAACTATTTCGGTTTAAAAATCGAACCATTTAAAGGGCTAATCTTTGACTTTTCAGGAAGATACGAAATAATAGACGATTCCACCACCGCTACCCTTCTCAGGCCCTTCATAGGATACAACATACCAACGTTCAGGGTAGGTGCAGAATTTGGATATTATCAGAAGAAAAATGGCCGGCAAGGATTCGCATCAATTTTTGCTGCTAAGGAGATTACAAGAAGGATGGAAGCCTACTTAAGATACGACCGAGTAATGCAAGCGAATCCAGAAGGTGACAAAATCTCTTACATGCCTCTCTCAAAGTTTTCTAAGGCTAACCTAATATACGCAGGTCTCTCCTATAAAATAATTAAAAACGTTTCTCTAATTCCAAACGTCGCTTATGTCATGTATGACAATAAGAACATAACAAATGATTTTTATGTGAAGTTAACCTTTTATGCAAGTTTTTAGGGGGTAAACATGAGAAAAATTCTTTTGGCCACCCTCTTTTTGGGTCTCGCAGGTAGCGTAAAGGCTCAGGGAGTAGAGCTCACTGGGGCAGGGGCTACTTTCCCCTACCCCCTCTACTCCAAAATGTTTGATGTCTACTACCAGACCACAGGAATCAAAGTAAACTACCAGGCTATTGGTTCTGGTGGAGGAATTCAACAGTTAATTGCAAAAACCGTTGATTTCGCAGGTTCCGACGCGCCAATGACCGCTGACGAGGAAAACAAGGCAGGTGCGGAGGTCCTCCATATTCCAACCTGCCTCGGCGCAGTGGTAATAACCTTCAACCTGAAAGGTATCAACGAGTTAAAACTTGCCCCTGACATCGTAGCAGACATTTACCTCGGCAACATAACCCATTGGAACGACAATAGAATTCAGAAACTGAATCCCAACATAAAGTTACCAAAACTCCCGATAACACCAGTTTACAGAGCTGATGGAAGCGGAACCACCTTTGTCTTCTCAGACTACCTTACAAAAGCAGATATAAAATGGGCAGAAAAAATGGGGAGAGGAAAGTCACTAAACTGGCCAAGAGGTGTTGGCGGTAAAGGCAATGCGGGCGTTGCTGCACTCATTAATCAAATAGAAGGCGCTATCGGCTATGTTGAATTAGCCTATGCTAAGCAAAACAACATGCCTGTGGCACTCATCAAAAACAAGAAAGGAAATTTTGTAAAGCCAGACCTTAAGTCTATTTCAAAGGCAGCCGATGTGAAGATCCCTGAACACCTTAAAGTCTCCATAACCGATACCGATAATCCCGAGGGTTATCCGATTTCCAGTTTCACCTGGATACTGGTTTATAAAGACCTTTCTTACCTCAAGGATAGAAAAAAAGCAAAGGAGCTCTACAAACTCCTCCACTGGATGACCCACGAAGGACAGCACTACACCATGGAACTCGACTACGCTCCTCTGCCAGAAAGAGTAGTTAAAATCATAGAAAAGAATCTCACCACAATAACTTTTGAAGGCAAAAGGCTTCAATGATTGAAAAGAACAAAAACATTAATGGCGAAGGGGAGTTGAAACTCCCCTTCGCCTTATTTAGAGTCAACCTTTCTCAAGATGCTATTTTTTCCAACCTTTTAAAGGCCTCAGCCCTTCTTGTATCGGTGATAATCTCAGCCTTTATGCTAACCCTTTTCTTATCGAGCTGGCCCTTTATTAAAACCTTTGGCCTTAAACCACTTATTTCCAACGTATGGGATCCTATTAAAGAAACCTACGGTGCATTACCCTTTATTGCCACCACCCTCTTTGTTTCCGTTCTCGCCCTTCTTTTATCTGTGCCTTTCTCCTTGTCAGTAGCCTTTCTTACAAAGACTAAAAATACATCAGAAACCGTGAAAAACATTATAACCACAGCCCTTAACCTAATTGCAGCAATCCCCTCAGTAATTTATGGATTTTGGGGCCTCTTCGCTTTGGCTCCGATAGTAAGAGTAATTCAGTTAAAACTGGGATATCCTCCCTATGGGGTTGGTATCTTTACAGCGGTAATTGTTCTGACCATTATGATAATCCCTATGTCTGCCTCCATCGCTTCTGAAGTGCTAAAGCTTGTGTCCAAAGACGTTGAAGAAGCTTCTTATGCATTGGGTGCTAATACTTTTGAAACAAATCTGAAAGTCTTGCTTCCGGTGGCTAAATCAGGTATTTTAGCAGGTTTTCTCCTCTCCTTAGGAAGGGCTTTAGGGGAGACAATGGCAGTAACCATGGTAATTGGTAACTTTAACAACTTTCCAGCTAACCTCTTCGCACCGGGTAATACCATTGCAAGCCTCATAGCTAATCAATTCAATGAAGCCTCGGGTGTACATCAGAGTGCCTTGATATTTCTCGGTCTTATTCTCTTTCTGATTACCTTAATTTTCAACTTCCTTGGAAACCTTCTAATAGTGAGGAGGCAGCAGAAATGAGGAGAAGAAAATTTCTGGACAAAGCCTTTAAAGTGGGAATTTTAATATTTTCCTTTTTTACCATTATTCCCCTCCTAATAATACTTTTCACACTGATAAAATGGGGAATCAGTGCCATTAATCTTGACCTCATCACAAAGGTTTCACGACCTGTTGGTGAAAGGGGAGGAGCATTAAACTCCATAGTGGGCACGTTGATCATTACCACAGTTGCCACCCTTATTGCTACACCCATTTCCATTTTTGCGGGCGTTTATGTCGCAGAATTTCCAGATAAGTTTTTAAGTAAGGTTACTGCTATAAGTTCCCGACTAATTGCGGGGATCCCATCAATTGTAATAGGGGTAGTAACCTACCTCTGGTGCGTGAAACCAATGAGAGGATATTCTGCATTAGCAGGAAGTATTGCTCTCGCAATAATGATGATACCCAATTTGGTAACCGCCACAGTCGAAAGCATCATGATGATTCCCAAGGATTTCAAAGAAGCAAGCCGTGCTCTTGGGGCAAACCTCACTAACACCACATTGAAAGTAATAATACCTTTCGCCATTCCAGGAATTCTTACGGGTCTTCTAACAAGCTTTGCGAGAGTTGCTGGTGAAACAGCACCCCTCCTTTTCACCAGTTTTGGAAATCCGTTTATGAACCTTAATCTTTTAAAACCGATGAATGCATTGCCCTTGTTAATATACAACTATGCGACCAGTCCATACAAAGAGTGGCATCAGATCGCCTGGGGTGCATCCCTTATACTAATCCTAATAGTGTTTTTAATCAGTATTCTCGCAAAATTGGGAGTTAGAAAACGGAAAATGTAATTTTGAGAGTAGAGGATCTCAATGTGTTTTATGGGAGCCACCAGGTCCTTTTCAACATAAATCTAAAAGTACCAGAGAAAAAAATTACTGCAATTATGGGTCCATCAGGATGTGGAAAATCCACTCTACTCCGATCAATAAACCGAATGCATGAGTTGTACAAAGATGTTACCGTCATGGGTAAAATTTACCTTGGGGGCAAAGATATCTTTGAGATGTCCCCTGAAGATGTGAGGGCAAAGGTTGGAATGGTATTTCAGAGGCCCAATCCGTTCCCTCATATGAGTATCTACGACAATGTCATCGCAGGATACATTTTGAGGGGAATAAAACTAAAAAGGGAAGAAAAGGACGAGATTGTGGAAAGAAACTTAAAGGCTGTTGGGTTATGGGATGAAGTTAAAGATAAACTCTTTAAAAGAGGCACCTTTCTCTCTGGAGGACAACAGCAGAGACTTTGTATCGCGAGGGCCCTCGCAATGAATCCAGACATAATTCTTCTGGATGAGCCCACTTCTTCCCTCGATCCTCAGGCCACTGCAAAAATAGAGGAATTGCTGGTAAACCTTAAAGAAAAAGTTACCATTCTCATCGTAACCCACAACATAGGACAGGCTTCGAGAATTTCGGACTTTGTGGCATTTCTCTACAACGGTGTCCTTGTAGAATTCGGTCCATCAGCAAAAATTTTTACAACACCGGAAAAGAAAGTCACGGAGGAATTTTTATCAGGTAAACTTGGATGAGGAGGCATTATGCTGGAGGAAAAACTAAAAAACATAAATATGGAAATATTGGACTACCATGCCCATGTGACCTACATGTTTAAAAATGCAATAAATGGCCTACTGTCAAAAAATGCAGAAATACTTAAAAAAGTGATTGAAAAAGACGAAGTCTACGCCAACGAAAAAGAAAACTTAATTGACGAACTCTGTCTGGATTTTATTGCATTGTACTCCCCAAGGGCTAAGGTATTAAGAACGGTTGCAATGATGTTAAAGATGAACAATGACCTTGAAAGGATTGGTGATCACGCAACAAACATAGCACAGAGTGCGCTTATTCTGATTAACTACCCTGAAGTAAAAGAAATAAACTCTTTAATCTCTTTAATGGCATCAAAAACTCTTGAAATGTTAAAGGAGTCCCTTGAGGCTTACTTGAAGGAAGACACAAGCCTTGCTACCTCTGTCCTACAAAAGGATGATGAAATTGATAGACTGAATCAGAAAATCCTGAAAAAATCAACCTCGCTATGTTCAACCAACCAAATTAACCCAGAAATGCTCATCGAATTCACTGCTATCTCTTCAAATATTGAAAGGGTGGCAGATCATGCAACCAATTTAGCCGAGGATGTAATTTACGCGGTCTCAGGGAAAATTTACAGACATGGCCACTTTAGAAATAAATCAGATACCTCTTTTTAATTTTTGTGATGGATAAATGGTGTTTTGTCCCGTAATCAGAGTTGCGACCACATTAGAAATCATCGCATAAGGAACTACATGTAAATTCCCTGTCATCTCTATCACCATAGGAATTATGGAAAGGCTTATTTTCCCAGTAGCTCCAAAAAAAGAAGTCATTCCAACGACGATAAAAGGCACTTCAGAGGTCACAATTCCTGGCATTATCGTTTTAAAGACATAACCCCAAAAAGCTCCTATAAAACCGCCTATCACCATACCTGGCGCAAATACGCCGCCACTTCCTCCAGAACCAAGAGTTACTGAGGTGGCAAACATTTTCAAAAAAGGGAGAATAAAAAGAAAAAGCCAGTAAGGTATCGGGATATTTAGTTTTTCCTGAAAACCTGATAGTAAGAACTGTATTCTCTCATACCCAGAACCAAGGACATGGGGAAAGAATAACCCTATGATTCCCACTATTAACCCACCTATGGCAGGCTTAAGCATCCCTTCAATTCTCATTTTTTTGAAAAATAAGTCTATACCTGTAAACATTTTTATAAACAATATTCCCAGAAATCCACAAAGAAAACCTTCAATTACAAATAGAGGAAGCAATTTGGGATCAAAGGCAAACCCAGGCACCGTGAATATTGGTTGATAGCCCCTGAAGAAGCCAAAAATTGCGAAACTTGTAGCACTGGCTACCACAGATGAATAAAGCACATCCGTTTCCATATCTTGTTTGTAAAGGATCTCGGCACTTAAAATTGCGCCACCAATAGGAACTTTAAAAATTGCCCCAACTCCTGCTCCCAAACCAGCTGCCAGAGCTATTTTTCTATCCTTCTCATCAAATCCGAAAACTTTTGCAAAGAAGGAAGAAAGTCCTGCTCCAATCTGGGTCATAGGTCCCTCTTTACCAGCACTACCTCCTGTTCCAAGGGTAATGGCAGAGGCTACAATTTTCGCCATGGGTATCTTAATCGGAATGTCTTCTTCCGCATGATAAGCTCTAATTACAGAATCGGTACCGTGCCCCGCCGCTTCTTTTGCAAAAAATCGGGTAACAAGTCCCACCAAAATCCCTCCAAAGGCTAAAGCCAAGGGAATTAAATACCACCTATCATGATAGAAAATTAGTGGGCCTGCCAACGGTTTATTAATGTAAAATTGGGAGAGGTTTTCCAAAAATAATTTTTTCGCAGCCTCAACAAATCTGTCAAAAAAGAGTGCCCCCGCACCAGCACTTAAACCACTCAAGAGACCAAGCACAATGTACTTATATGGAGCAGAAATTTCTCGCTTTATCATATTATCATTAAAATTATAAAGTTTAGGCTAAACAAGGGAAAACTACCACTCCCAAAATACGCAATCTGAAATTACAGCAAATTTTGAAGTAAACAAAAGCATTGTTATAATATAGCATATGAAAGTCTTTGTCTCTATATTAATTGGATATCTTTACGGCTCTATTCCTATTGGATATTTACTGGGAAAGATAAAGGGAGTTGACATTACAAAAGAAGGATTTAAAAAGATAGGCACATCCAACGTCTACAAAGTTCTGGGGCTTCCATACGCAGTTTTGACCTTTATCTTTGACTTTACAAAGGGAATAATTGTTGTATTAATTTCTCAAACGTTACTTTCTATCCATAAAGAAATTGTATTTCTTTCGGGACTTGCAGCAATTCTGGGCCACAATTTCCCCATCTGGCTTAAATTTAGGGGACAGGGAAGAGGAGTAGCCGCTTCCCTCGGCCTTTCAGCTTACCTCTTACCATCATTAACTATCAAGGCATTTGCTTTCTACGTCATAATTACCTTAACTCTAAAAAGCACAGCACCGGCAACGCCCGTTTTTTTCATTCTTCTACCCATTTTGGGTTGGGCTACTAAGCAACCTCCTTGGGCTTTGCACTTCACCTTGAGCCTATTAGCGGTCTTTATAATTACCAGGCTAATAGGGGGATTTAATTACATCAGACAGAGTACAAATAAATTAAAGGCACTGTGGGACATATACGTATGGGATAAAATCGAATGAGGAATTAGCATCATGTACAGCCTACGTAGATTCCAAATTACACCAAATCACTCCCAATCCAGAAGTCTCTTCTCACCTTCAAGCCTTTTGATATCGGTAATATCCTGACTCACCTCTAAGGTGCCAAGATAATCGCCTTTTTCGTCTCTTACTGCAAAATACCTTATTAGAATATACCTACCTTTGACCCAAATCCAGAAATCCGCTACATCTCTTTTACCCTCTTTAAATTCCTTTAGAATCTTTTCCACTATATGTACGCTCTTTTGGGGATGGCAATTTTGAACCTTTCTACCTATAACTCCCCTCGTTCTGACAAAGATCCTATCCTTTGTTTCGTTGAAAAACTTTACCTCGTCATTCTTATCCACAAAGGTTATATCAACAGGGAGGGTATTTAGAACCGCTATAAGTTCATTCAAGTTGAAAGAACCACTGGGTAATTTGATACTGCCTTCGGATACCGTCGCCTCTTCCTTCTTTTCTTTCAAAAGGTGAGGTTGAGGATAAAAACAGCAGTAACCAATCTCATCAAAATCTTTTTTGACCTTTTCCCACTCTTCATCCTTCGCAACCCTTAAAGCAGTAGGAAAAAGCACTGAATTTTCCTTGAAAAAGTGGCTATTTATTGTGGTAAACAGCTTTTCTGCATACGTCGTCATTTCACCATAATCCTTAGTATTAGGCGAATTCTTGTACCGTTCAAAAAGAGTGAATAGATTTTTCTTAATCTCCCTAATGGAATCGTGTTCCATCCACATAATTTTTGGTGGTTCAGTAACTTCGTATTTTTCAAGAAGAGGAAATAGTGCGTTTTCCTCTCTCAGGTAGTGTTTTTCTGCCTCTTTGAAATGATGAATAAGGTCTTCCAAAGTTGAGAATGCCCTTTCATCTTTTAGGAAAGACTCGCTGTTATGACCTTTGAGCAAGCTAACCATTCTTTTCGCATTTTCAAGCATTATCTCGTGCTCTTTCATCAGAATATTTATAGGGTGGAAGGGGGAAGTTTTTCCTGCAGATGCCTGCTCTCTTTGAACAGATTCTCTAAAAACCGCCAGGTGAACCTCACAAAGCCGAACAATTTCCTCCCTTGGGAACCCCTCCTTTATCAGTTCTTCTTCGACCCTCGCAATCTCTTCACTGGTAACGTCCCCAAAGTTTTCCCTAAACCTCCTTTTGAGTTCCTCAGGATTTTCTCCCTCATGGATTTTCTTTATGAGCTCCTTTAGAGCCTCTTTCTTTCTATTCAGGTCCTTTCCGAAAAGCTCACTCATATTACCCCCCTAATTCTTACTAAAATAGTATGATTTAATTATAACCTGTAAAGTGCAAAAAACAAATTTCTCTCCTTTCGGTTTCCATAAAAATTTTGATATAAGTTTCTTCTCTTATTGATTCGCGGTCCTTACTATTGGACTTACAAGGGATGTCCAACCTTACTCGACATCTAAGAGAGCGATTCCCTGATGCGATCCTAATGGTAAATCGTGGGCTGTTTTGCCCCTTTCGGTATCGCAATACCCGCTACAACATCTTACCTTACATAAATGAGTTTTATTTGAGGGGCATTACACCTCTTAGGACTGAGGCTGACACCGGCAAAGTCTCACCATATTTTGGAGACAACAGAATTAAATGGACAACCAACCTGATGAAGACAAAATAGGAGGCTAAAAGAGTTAATTGTAACAAACTTAAAAGGAAAAAGAAGAACCTGTAATAATCTTAAATGAAGGATTGTAAATCTTGTAACCCTATTTCAACACCTCGGGAGTTTTGAATACTTAAAGTCAGTTTCTACTAAAAACAGACTCGGTTTCAAAAAGAGTGATGATGTTTTCCAAGGGCATTTTCATCGGGAAAACAAAGAAAAATCACAAATAATAGCATAAAAGCATTTCCCATGTCCAAACTGAGCTTAAACTTTTGACTCCCCATTGTCCTTTCACCTTTAAATCTTTATAATTCAATAACATGTATTTTGTCTTATCTATTTTGGGGATTTTGGCAGGTCTATTCTTATTCACGAAACCGGTCTTTCTCGAAAAGAAAAGCAAAAAACAGGACTTATTTCTTTCTATCATCATACCCGCTAAAAATGAAGCCCACAACCTTCCATACCTTTTGAACAGTCTCAGAAACCAAACTTACAAAAACTACGAAGTGATAGTCGTTGATGACGAGTCGCAAGACAATACCGCGGAAGTTGCCAGGTCTTTTGGGGCAAAGGTTATTGAAATTAAAGAAAAACCCAAAGAATTTTTGGGAAAGCCCTTTGCCTGCTTCACAGGATACCAAAATGCAAGAGGTAAAATCCTTCTTTTCGTTGATGCAGATGTCCGTTTCAACTCTCCCGATGCACTTGCGAAAATCGTGGGCGAAATAGAGAATTTTGAGGGCGTTATTTCCATCTGGCCTTACCACAACATACAGTATTTTTACGAAAATTTCAGCGCTATATATGCCATCCTCTCCTCCATGGCCTCCCGGAGTTTTTCTCTCATTTCAAAAAGGGTTACAATTAAAGGGCTTTACGGGCCATTAATCGCAATAAAGCGTTACCATTATGAAAAAATAGGAACACACGAAGCCTTGAAAAATGAAGTTGTAGAAGACTTCAAACTGGGAAGCTTACTTGCAAAGAACGGAATACCCATTAAAAATTTTCTCGGCGGTGAAGACATTTCTTTCAGGATGTATCCAGGCGGGCTTAAAGACCTATGGAAAGGGTGGACCAAAAACTCCGCCCTTGGGGCTGCGACAGTGGACTGGGGAGTAGTTATTCCCATACTAATTTTTCTGATCGGCTCTCTGATACCTTTTGTATTTTTAACAAATCCCCCTTTCCACTACCTATACATTATGTATTCCGCCCTTATATTCCATTTCCTTAAACGCCTGGGGAACTTCTGGTTCATCGTTCCCATTATATATCCCCTATTCGTCATTTTTACGCTATCTATAATAGCCTACTCCTTCTACACAACCTATATACTCGGGGTTGTGGAGTGGAAAGGGGTTAAAATTTTCACAAAAGGTTGATCAGGCTGCTGCTTCTTCCTGCCTCATTCTGCTAACAATTCTCAGAAACCGAATCCTGTTGTAACGCTGGATAATTAGGAAAGGAAGATTTGTAACCAGCACAAAAATCAAAACATAGAGACTAACAGGGTAAGGATTCCACAGAAGAGAAACGGGGTAAAGCAAAATGGGAATTAAGTGGGTGAGCTCAGCCCTGCAGGTCTCAAGAATGAACCTCTCAAAATAGTCAAGGTCTTTCATCCTTTGCAACTTCTTTTTATTAAACGGATTGAACTTGAAAAACTCACCACATTCCGGCAATCTATCCTTCCACTTCTTTATTGCAAAAAGGAAGGTATAGAGCCTTCCGTCAAATTCAAACTTTCTCGGCTTGAATAGAAAGTTATCGGGATCATAAAATTCCGACGGGATAAAATGAACAATAACCCCCG
This sequence comes from bacterium, assembly GCA_030019025.1. Classification (NCBI taxonomy): domain Bacteria; species bacterium. The sequence continues at coordinate 8,076 of JASEFR010000020.1, read as the reverse complement.
CGAAAAACATTATAACAAACCAAAATATAAAATTAATTATAAACAATTGCATGCTTTATGAATTTTAAAGAATCTTCTACAATATTCAAAAACGCAAAACTATAGCCTCTTAGGCTTTTTCACAGTTACTTTTATGCACTTTTACGCTGCTCGGTTTAATAAACGGGCATGCGCAATTAATCATAATCTTGAACTTCATAAAAAGTGAGCCTTTATCCATCTTAGGGTGTGAAAAATTTGAAATTTCTACTAAACCTTTGAAACATTATGAGCAGTGTTTCAATTTTAGGCTTTTAATTTTATAATACTCTAAAGGAGGGTCTATGGAAATCAGAAAAGAGGGTTCCTATATTGCAGTAGTAATGGACCACGGTGAGGATTTAGAGGGCAACCTAAAGACCCTCGCGGAAATGGAAAAAGGAGCGCACCTTCTTGTGATCGCCTCCGCTCTTGGAATGTTGGAAAAGGTTAAAATGGGTTACTGGAACGGGGAAAAATATGAAATACACGAAGCCAATGAACCTGTAGAACTTCTTGGAATTTCTGGAATAATCACACCCCAAACCGATCCAAACTTTCACCTTCATATTATTGTTGGCCTTAGGAACGGTCAGGTTATGGGTGGCCACTTTATAGAAGCCAGAGTATGCAACACTCTTGAAATGTTCTTAGTAGAATTTGGCATTCCCGTAATCCGTAAGGAAATCGGTGGCCTTAAAAAGCTAAGATTTACGAAATAGAGATTAGTGAACCATTTTTCTATTATTCACATAGACATCAACGTAAAATGAGAGTAGGTTCTACATGTCTTGGTATGGAGTTTCTTGATTCTCAACATTCCTATTTACCTCTCTTCACCCTTTGGGGGAAGGCACACTTTTCGTGTAAAAGCTTACCCGGGCCTCGATGTGCTCGTAGGGATCCAATAGAATGTGTGCACAGAGAAACCAGCCTACTATTATTTTGTGATTGATAACAAGTATCCTAAAACCATTAAAATTAAACCAGCCGCGTAGAGGAGCCAGGGGAATCCCCCCGGAGTCACATACAAAATATCCACTTTTGCAAAAATAACTTTCCAGATGAAACTTAAAAATATGAGAACCGCTCCGAGAAGTGAAAGGAATAAATATCCTGTTCTTAATTTTTCTACATTTTTCAAGAAAATCAGAAGACTCCCGATCACAAAAAAGAATGCCACAATAACAGGGGTAATAAATGGTGCCAGCCATGGTACAGGTATCAAGAAAAGAATATCCCAATCAGTCCAGTATACCGGCCACCCTATCAAAATTTTAAGCCAGACGTAATAAAAGACATCCCACACTCCCCATGTGAAGAAAAAAGCTGCCCATCTCTTTATATTTTCGGTGAAAGCTAAAAGAGAAATAAAAATGAGCATGACAAAGGTTGCAACTTCTCTAAAAATTTCAATCCGCAAGTCCGCAATAGTAAAGCTCCTTAACGGGAACAAAGATAGAATATTATCAGCGTAATAAAGCTCCCTCAAATACACCACCACCGCTGCCTCAACATATGCCATTCCTATGGCAAATAGTCCAAGATATAATATCTTTTTTAAATCTTCCTTCATCATTGTATTTAATCTAGAGCTTCCATTATAAACTATCAAAATACACCCCCGATATTGACAATTCAAAAAAACTTACATATAATTTAAACAAATTTAAAGAGAGGGGGAGAAATGAAAGAAGAAATTTTGCTAAGAAGTCTGTCAAATCTTGTAAAATACCCCAGCATAACAAGACCATTATTCCGAAAAAGTGTAGTTACCTACATCTATGCAACCGTCGTTAAAGGAAACGGTAAAAAAAGACCCGAAGAAGTACAAAAACACAAATATTACCTACTGAAGAGCATGATTCGCTCGGTAGAGAGGAATGTGGACAAGGGTTACATAAGCAAGGAAGTAGTTTCAAAAGTCATTTACACTCTCGTTAAAGGTGCTATATTAGGTGAGGCCAAAGAGGCACAGGAAACGTTTTACAAAAAGTATGGAATTTACCCCCCTTCCTTCATAGTTTTGAGTCCTACTCAGCTTTGCAATCTTCAGTGCACAGGTTGCTATGCTGCTGCCGACCATAAAACAGCAAGACAAATCCCATACGAAGTGTCCCGAAGATTGCTTCAGGAAATACATGACGAATGGGGTGCAAGATTTGTTACTATTTCAGGTGGTGAACCCTTAATGTACGAAAACAAAAAGGGGATATTGAATCTGTGCAGAGAATTTTCTGATATGTATTTCCTTATGTATACCAACGGTACACTTATTACCGATGAGGTAGCAAAAGAGATGGCAGAATTGGCCAATATAACACCTGCAATTTCAGTAGAGGGATATGAGAAGGAAACAGATGCAAGGCGCGGTAAGGGTGCGTGGAAAAGAATCCTCAAGGCTATGGATAACCTTAAAAAACACGGAGTACCCTTTGGTGTTTCAATCACAGGAACGAGGTTCAACGCTAATCTCTTAACAAATGAGGAATTTTATGACTACTATTTCAATGAAATTGGCGCAAGTTATATGTGGATTTTCCAGTATATGCCTATCGGAAGGGGTATAAACGTCGATCTAATGCCTACCCCCGAACAGAGAGTCGAAATGTTCAGAACATGGCAGAAATGCGTCAGGGAAAAGGAGTATTTTGTCGCAGATTTCTGGAACTCGGGGGTCGTGTCGGATGGTTGTATAGCATACGGAAGACCAGGAGGCTATATCTACATAGACTGGAATGGAAATATCATGCCTTGTGTTTTTGTCCCTTATTATGTGGACAATATATTTGAAATATACAAGCGCGGAAGTACTATTTCGGACGCCCTCTTCTCAGAGTTTTTCAAAAGAGGAAGAGAATGGCAATTTGAATATGGTTACGAACATGGTAGCATTCCTCAGAACTGGCTCATGCCTTGTTCAATCAGGGATCACTATAAGAACTTCAAGCATAATATTGCCAGAAATGAAGTAAAGCCAGAAGACGAAAACGCAGAAGTCGCTTTCAAAGACCCTGAGTATGAGAAAAAGATGATTGAATACGACGAAAGGTTGAGAAACCTCACAGAAAAGATCTGGAAAGAGGAATTTTTAAAAGAGAATTTAGAAAAAATTAAAATAAGTTCAGCGTGAGAAAAGAGAATCCTGAGCTTCTTAGTTGAGATTAGTTAATATCAATCAAAGGTTATATAGAATTGGAATAATGCCATGAGTTTAGTACTTCTTATCACTTCTCTCGTTACGAGTTCGGCGCAAAAGCACTAAATGGACCTCAGCCGTTTCACCTATTACTTCTAAAAAACAGCAGCTCAAGGGATACATATTAGAAGCAAATTTAATCTATCCAATAACAAGGTTATACTTAGAAGAGGCTAAATAAAGGAGGTTTTAAAATGAGTCCCGTTAAAAAGTGGTATTAATAACGATAGTCTTAGTGAGCATGCTCTATGCTCGCCCAGCAGTCAACATAAGCGGTGTCCAGATCTATTGGTCGATGGCTCCGAACTGTGCATCTGCATCAACAACTACGGAATATTTGGCCATGATGTAGTAAATTATGCTCCAGGTGGATTGTGGCCAAGAACAAATGAAACCTACGTTTACGGTGCAGGCATCTGCGAGCAGGTTTGCCCCAGAAACTGTTATGAAATGGATAAAAATAAACATACTGCTTTAATGCCAGGGGCAGATAGGTGTGTTCAATGCGGCGCATGCATTGTCAAGTGTCCTTTTGACGCTTTATATTTTGAGAGTCCGAGGAGGAAGATTATATATCCTGATGTTATTAGGAAGTTCAAGTTAAACCTTTTAGGTAAACGCCTTGTGAAAAGGGGTAATAAAAAGTGAAAGATTGTTTAGCTGAAACATTGCCCAACATAGCATATACGCCTCTCCCTTCAGAGCATCAGAATGATCAAAGAAGTGATGATTAAAATGAAAATTTCAAATTACTCCAAATTCCTTACCTTAAGCCCTTAATGGTATTGCTTTTATTCACTAAGTCTTTATATCAGTTAAGGCAAATCTGGCTTTTTACATTCTTTAGCACCCAATAATGTTATCCTCTTCCTGCTCATATGCAAAGCTTCTTCCTAAGTATGACCTTCTTCCCTCTTAGAAAAAAGGGACATAGGAACGTAATTTGAAGTGTTTTGTGCAAATTATAAATGAGGCATAGGCGGTTTGACACCATTGGAAACAAATTGTATAATATCAACTAAAGGGGGGATAATATGAGGAAATTGGCTCTTGGGATAATTGTAGTAACACTCACCCTATTTTCCGGGTGCAATCCAGAAGACACATCCGAAAGCAATTACCAAACCGCCTACATAACTACTAAGGGAGACTTATCGCAGGGTGGCTTTGATTTCAGCGAGGGTATTGCACGACGTGACTCGCTTGCCGATATGATTGTAGAGCCCTGGGTGGGGGATAACGGTGAGCCCGCACCAGGAATTCTGCATAATGCATGGGGAGATTCCACAAAGAAAATCATAGACCTTGGTCAGGTAAATCTTGAAGACGTAATAGACCTTGACCCTTCAGGAATGACACCGGACACAACGCAGATGGATATGTGGACTGTTGAAAAACCAATGGCTGGCCATGCATATTACATAACCACTCTGGAAAACTATGACGCCTTCTTTTTCATAGATAGTCTTAAGGTAACCCCAGACTCTATTTCTTACACGACCGATTTGTGGATTAAATACATTATTATTAAATAAGTAAGTCATAGAGGAACAACTACACCTCTCCTTCTACACTGTGACGAAGTGGATGTATTTTTAGAAAACACTCTAAGATTGTATAGGAAAATTTGGCAGCTTTTTGATTATAGAGTTACCCGAAAACAGTAATAGCATCTATGCAAAAGAATTTACCCATCTACTCCGTCCGTAACTTCTTTTCTATCTACTCAATCGCTTTCAAAGTTATCCTACTGCTATAAAAATAGTTCTCCAAGCGAGCGACCAACATATTTTGACATCTCATCAGAGAACCAGAGAGTGCAACAATTCTATCGGGTTGTATCTTGAATCATACAAACTAAGTTTTAAATAATAGAACTTGGTACAACCCGAAGTTTGACAACATTAAAAATATACTGCATAATTGCAACTTAAGAAGGAGGAAAGTTATGAAAAGCTACCTAAAATGGCTTGGTGGCGTTGGAATTATGTTCCTTCTGCTACTATTGTCCTGTGACTGGCTGTTATTTAGCCCGCAAGCTCCTCTAAAACCCGAAGGTCCTGGTAACCTCGCCGTTGGTGAAACGGGAACATTCTACACAAGACCTGCCGCCGATGAGACAGATTCCGTAAGTATTCGTTTTGATTTTGGAGATGGGAATCTAAGCGATTATATAGGCCCAGTTGGACCAGCCGACACTGTGTTTATTTCACATTCTTGGGATGCGCCGGGTACTTTTCATGTAAAAGCGCAAGCAAAAAATGACTTTGGAGAATCTAAATGGAGTGATCCACTTGTAGTCACAGTTTCTGATAGCACTGAGAGTGACTCCTTCAATCTTACAGAAGTGGGGCACTTTGACATCCCCGGCTACGGCAGACTTATAAAGCTTGCAAAGTCAGGAAATTATCTTTATCTTGCTGCAAGAAGCGAAGGGCTTATAATTCTTGATGTGAGTAATCCGCAAAGTCCAACCACGGTCGGACAGTTTATACCTTCTAACAGTTCAAAAGAACCATGGGTTAATGATGTTAAAATTTCGGGCAACTATGCTTATATAGCAGTTACCTATACCTATGCTAAAACTACAAGCGTTTTAGCACTGGATATATCGAATCCGAGCTCTCCCAGAGAAGTAGGGCAATTTGCCGATACTTCGGGTTATAAGTCATTTGAGAGACTATTTTATTCCGGTGGGAGGGTTTATGTGGTTGGACAGCAATGGACTATGGGAATTATCAATTTCACCAATCCGGTAGCTCCCTTAGGAGAAAGCTTTATTACATTACCTGGTTATTACGCCTATGACATTTTTGTTTCTGGTTCATACGCATACGTAGCCAATAATGAATATGGAGTACAGATAATAGATATAAGTAATCCCCAAAACCCTGTTTTTGTAAGCAATGTTAATGTTTCCTCCAATGCCAGTGGAGTATTTGTTTCCCAGAATACCCTTTATGTTGCTGCAGAAGCTTCAGGACTTAAAATTGTAGATGTGTCAAATCCTGCATCTCCCTCTGTTGTTGGAACTGTTTCTTTTCCCGATTATACCAAAGGCATATATGCTTCAGGAGATTATGCTTATGTTGGAGCCAGTACAGCCGGTTACTACGTGGTAGATGTTTCCTCTCCGTCCAATCCTAACATTATAACTGGTATCGACACCCCGGGTAATGCATGGTTCTCTATAGTAGATGGTGATTATGCTTATGTTGCCGATTTTACCAGTTTGAGAATTATTAAACTGCGCTAAGTCGTGCGAAATACTCTATGAAAGATTTTGCCCCGTACTCTTCTGACATAATAGGATCTTCCTCCTTTTACCCACCACCGTTATACATTCCCTGCGTTCTACATTTCATCTTTATAAAATATAGCCATTACCGAACAGCATTTCGCCCTTCTTTTCCATAAAAAGAGAATAAATGGGAAAGGGGGGCGTATCTTTTAAGTACCAAAAGCACGATTCCTCAAAAATAATTGTACCGAATGGGACATCGTTTCCTCAAAAAAAGACAGATAAAAGGGGGGCTTTAGAGAAGATACAGTAAATTATCATTCTACCAAAAAGGAGGAGCTCCCCATGAAAGCTGTTATACCACATCAAAATCTTAATTCAAGACAGAAGAAAACCATAATAGAAGCCAATCAAAAGTTATACAAGAGGTCTTCTAAAAAGGAGAAGACAATTATCCTTAACGAATTAGAGAGTATCACTGGATATTCAAGGAAATACATAATTTATCTTTTAAATGTCCACAACAGGGTAATAAAGAGGATAGAGCATTAATAAAACAAGTTTCACATGCTACAATAGACAGGCTTTTAAAGCCCTACCATGATAAATACAGGGAAGGCGGTATACCATACGACTCACAGAAAGAACCTCAAATACTCAAACAATTATACTATTACATAGAACTGAGGCACAATTTCTTCATCCCTACTATGGGATTGCCCTCTAAACAAAAAGTGGGTAAAAAGTATAAAAGATTCTACCAGACTAAAACACCGTATCGTAGAGTTTTAGAAGACCCTGATATACCAGAATTCATTAAAGAAACCCTTGTTGAATTTAAAAAATACCTGGATCCCTATTGCTCACGATAAAAACTACATGAAATAGGGATGAAAGATTCATGAAAAAATCTACTCATAATACACTCCTTTTAAAGGTGTTGCTAAAGAATGAAATTTTCTTTGACGTTTTACAATAGTTTTACGTAATTTAGCAGGATTCAAGGGTTCATATTGTTGTGTCAACGCATGCCTCAACAACCACGACGCATAATTCCGATTGTACCCCACAACTCTCTCAAACTCGTCCAATATTTCACTCTTATCCTTCTTCCTCCTGGCTTTTCTATACCTCTTGACGTATAAGAATGCTATCTTTTTTCTGGTCATAACGCATAGCTCCTTTGTGAGCATGGTTTGACCCTCTTTCTCCCCTTTTTTATTTTCTCTCTTTGGAGAAGGAGAGTTATGCATTCCCCTCGTTTTGTGTAGATTTTAGCATGAGGCAACGTGTACACTTTCGTGTAGATTTTTAATGAGCAACTCGCGATATTGTGAAAATCAACAAAACTATCATAAAATTATACAACTTTCTTCAAAAGGTTCACAAAAACAAGGAGGCTCTTTACCATCTATCGCCCTTGGCTTTCCTGTGTAATCCCCGTTCTTCTCCGTCTCTTGATGCTCCCTTAAATATTCCGCTCGTTTCTCCCTTAAAATTTCTCCCCTTAAACATCTTTTGTGATTGGCCTGTTAGTCATCTTATTACTCAAAATGCGAAGGAACAGATTGCCCATAATATCTTAATAAGCGTGAGTTGCTCTGCCTTATGAAGTTTG
>JASEFR010000019.1:12256-35115 GCA_030019025.1 bacterium | reverse complement strand
GTAGCCGTACGGGAACGTGCGGCTGGATCACCTCCTTTAAAGAGTTTACCCCACCCAACCTTCTTGTTTTTCCCTTATTCTATTTACTGGGAGGGTGTCATGAAAAAACTGATTGCAACTGTTGTATTATTGTTTGTTGTGTCACAGGCAAGTGCAGGAACGTGGATTGGTTTTGGCAATTATATCCCGAGTTCGGATACAACATATGGTATTTTAAGTGCTTTGACTCCACGGGTTGTTGCAATAAGATGGGGCACAAATTTTAAAGTAGAACCTTCTATTACAGTTTCTTATTCTGGTTTGTCCAGCAATGGGTATTATAGTTTGGGTCCCATTGATACTTTTGATATTAGTCAAACATTATTGGCCTTTACAGTTAAAGGTATAGTTCCCGTTGTAGACCTTCAGAAATTATCTTTTTATGGATTTGGCGGGATAGGTTTTTCTTATAGCTCTGAGAAAACTACTTACCAGCAGACTTTTGGGGTCTATACAAAAGGTGATTACGACAAAGAAAGTGTTCTTGGATTCTTAATTCCCTTTGGAGTGGGATTACAGGTAAATCTTTCTAATACTGTGACTTTAGCCCTTGATTTTGAGTCTGGGCTTTCTTTTAACAAAGTTTCTGGAGAGCAGAAAAGAGGAAACACAACCACTGACTTAGGAAGTGCAAATTTATTTGATGTTGCCTTACAGAATCAGGTATTGAGATTTGTCTTGTTCTTTGGCATAAATTAATTTTTAATGGGCCTGTAGCTCAGTTGGTAAGAGCGTACGCCTGATAAGCGTAAGGTCGGTGGTTCGATTCCACCCAGGCCCATTTTTTATTTTATGAATACATTGTTTTTTCTTTTGGTCGTCTTATTTAATAGAAATGCCATTTTTATCAATCCCTATTTCTTAGATTTTGGTGTGCCTTTTTTCTCACCCTATAACCGGGCCCCAAAAGGTGGATCCCTTGACCTTGTTGACACTTCTTTAATATTTTTTGCTGGTAATGAAAAATTTTATGGGGGATTTTCATTTAACAGGTTACCGCAAAGATATGATTTTACCGTTGAAAATCCTTTTACCTTTTATGTCGGGACGCTGACCCACAGCGTCGGTTTTTGGGGATTTTCTTTAAGTGGTTTTAGTAGTTCTATAAAAAACTTCTCTTTCACCGATTTAATTAGTGAAAATGGAGTGAATCTTGTTATCCCGGCCTTGTATTACTCAAAGCGTCTGGGAAGGTCGGATATTATCTATTTTAGAGTAGCTTTTCCATGGTATAAAGAGGTGCTTGTTACACCCACAGATACTTTTAATTCAACAACAAAATTCTCCGGCGATTTTTCTGCGGCGTATTTTAAAGAAAACACTTTTCAGTGGCAATATTTGTTTATTGCGTCGTACTTTCTTCGTTATTACAATGAGAAGTATTCTACGATTCAAAACCTTTTAAATTATGACTCGACCAAAGTTTTTTCAAGATTCAACGCACGTTTATACGTGATTTATTCACCTTTTCAAAATACTTTTCTCTCATTAGGGCCCATTTTCGATTCTGAAAGCGATTCTTATTCTCTCTCAGCTGTCTTTTCTGCTCAATATGAGGTTTTGTTAAATTTATACCTTTACTTTGAGTATCTATATGGGTGTAAGTGGGCTATCCAAAGAACAGGCAATTTTGAGAGCAAATTTTTTGAAAATGATGTGAAGGGTCCCCTTTTAGGACTCAGATTTAGAAAGGATTTTTTACTTTTTGTTCTTGACTATTCTTTTGGTGATAGGAGTTTCAGTTCTATTTCGGTTAAGTTTGACTTAGTTAGGTAATGCGTCACTTTACCTTCCAGGATTTGAAAATTTTTGAGTTTGAGTTTAACAATTTTCGTCACGATATTGCCTTGAAATTTTTAAAAAACGACAGAAGTTTTTTTATTAAATTTAAGAATTCGGAAGTCTGTGTTAAGTTTTACTCCTCTTTCCCTGGTTATAGACTGGTTCACATCCCATGTAATCTCACGAGTGGAGCTGAAATTTTGACAGATCTCTTTCCTGCTAAGGTTTTAGCAGCTAAGATTTTAAATAACGATCGCATTTTTGGGATATGGTTGAAAAATAGGGAGCGTGAATTTGCAATAATTTTTGAACTCATAGGCTCATTGGCTAATCTTTTTGTAATAAACGAGGATGGCAAAGTAATCTATATTGGAAGGAGAGTTAAGGATAAGAGATCTTTAAGACCGGGAGTGATATACACGTTACCCGAAAAGAATCAAACGAAGGCACCACAATGGATCACCGAGGATCTGAAGCTATTTGAAATCAGGAGTGGATTTGTTTGTAAATTACCTGATGGTTTAGTTTTTGAAATTAAAAAACCAGTTTCGGATGCCTATTGTATCGAATATTTTCCATACACCTATGCTTTAGATGTTTATTTCAATGAGATTTACGGTCGAGAATTTAAGTCTGATTTTTCACCTACCCAACTGGATGAGATCATTTCCTATCTGGAGTCAAACTTTTCACCTGAAGATATTGTAGATGATGATTTTATTTTGTTTGACGGTATAAAGGTACCGGTTAAGAGGGGTACAAAGGTGTCCAAACTCATAGGTCACCTGAGAGCACGCCTTATTTCCTATACAAAATCCGATGAGAAAAAGATGTTTAAATCTTTTGAATTGAAGGGAATTAAAGAATTTAAGTCGCCTTCAGGAAAAAAAGTGCTTGTAGGTCGTTCTGCCCAGTCCAATCATAAAATCACTTTCAATTTAGCTAAGAGAGATGACCTTGTTTTTCATGTTTCTGGTTACAAAGGTGCCCATGTTCTTTTAGTAAGTGATGGAACTGAGGTGACTGAGGATGATATCAGATTTTGTGCTACCCTTGCTTTAAAATTTTCAGATGCAGGAAGTGGAAAATGGGAAGTTAGGTATGCACCAGCAAAGTTTGTATTCCGTTCCAAAAATATGCCTGCAGGGGCTTTTGTTTTTAAAAAGTATAAAAGCGTGGTCGTTGAGAAATGAATGATTTAGATGATCTTTTCCGTGAATTGACCAAGGTTTCAATTCCTCTTGATGAGGAAAAAAAGAAAAACTTTTTAAGATATTACGATCTTTTAATTCAATTCAACAGGGCTGTACATATGACTTCAAGACAAAGTCCCCAATTGAGTATCAGAAAAAATATGTATGATGTGGCGATATTGCACAGGTTCTTACCATCCTTTGAGTGTTTAATAGATCTGGGCGCTGGAGCTGGTTTTGCAGGAATTGTAACAAAGATTCTAAGGCCTGAAGTAAAAATAATTTTTGTGGAACGTAATTTAAAAAAAGCTTCATTTTTGTCTATTGTTTCTAAGGAATTGGTTTTTAACGATGTGGAAATTTTTTCTCAAGATTGGAATGATATTATCGCTGATGCTGATGTTGGTATATCCAAGGCGTCCTGTGGTCTTGATGAATTAATACTTTTAATGCCTCAACTTTTAAAACCAAAAGGGATTCTGGTTCATTATTCGTCTAAACCCTGCCAGAATGCCGATAAGTTTTACCAATTTTTTTCACCATACTCTAAACGTCGTAATTATTTGTGTGTTTTTTTCAACAAAATCAATGAAAGAAATGATAATGTTCCACGTGGAACATCCTTTTGATATTTTTGAGGTGATAAGTTATAATTTTAAACATGCCTGAGCCAAAGATTATTGCCATATCAAATCAAAAGGGTGGTGTTGGAAAAACAACAACCTGTACGAACCTTGGAGCCGCTTTGGGACAGCTTGGAAAAAGGGTTTTGATTGTTGATATGGATCCTCAGGCAAACACCTCCAGTGGTCTAAGATTTGGTGATGCCGAAAGGACTATATATGATGTATTGATTAACAAAATCAGCTTAAACGATGCTATTAAGAAGACGGAAGAAGACAATGTTTGGCTTGTGCCCTCCAATAAGTCTCTTGTGGGTGGTGAGGTAGAGTTTCGTGACCTTGAAGGTTGGCATTTTCTCTTGCGTAATGTCTTACGACCTGTTAAAGATTTTGATTATATCCTGATAGATACTCCTCCTTCTCTTGGTACATTAACGATTATGTCCCTTGTGGCTGCACACTCTGTTGTGGTTCCTGTCCAATGTGAATATTATGCTCTGGAGGGTCTCACTCAATTAATTAAAACTATAGTGCTCGTAAAGAACTCGTACAATCCGGAGCTTAAAATAGAAGGTCTGCTGTTGACTATGTATGACAAAAGGCTTAACCTTTCAAAACAGATTGAGGAGGAAGTGAGAAGGCATTTTGGAAGGAAGGTATTCAACACGGTGATTTATAGGAGCATTAGGCTTGCTGAAGCGCCAAGCTTTGGCCTTTCTATTTGTAAATATGCCCCCGATTCCTTAGGGGCTTTAAATTATATTGAGCTTGCCAAGGAGTTAGTATATGAGGAAGGCCTTAGGTAAAGGAATTGGAGCATTACTGCCGGATGCTGAGCTTGTTGAAAATGTCAGGCTGGTGGAAATTGACAAAATTTACAAAAATCCTTACCAGCCAAGAGAAGATGTAGAAAAGAACTTGGATCCATTGGTTGAGTCAATTAAAAAGCACGGGGTTCTCGAACCGATCCTTGTTAAAAAGGATGGTGAAAGGTATCAGCTTCTGGCTGGTGAAAGAAGATTTTTGGCAGCAAAAAAGGCTGGTCTTGATAAGGTGCCTGTTCGAGTTCTTGAAGTTGATGAACCTTCAACTGCAGAAATTGCTCTGGTAGAAAATTTGCTCAGAGAGGATCTTAATCCTTTGGAAGAAGCTACTGGCATTGAAACATTGATCAGTAAGTTCAACTATACCCACGAAAAGGTGGCACAAATTCTCGGTATAGATCGGGCTACCGTTACAAACAAATTGAGATTGCTTAAACTTTCTGATCACGTCAAAGAGTTGCTTAAAAATGGTTTGATAACAGAAGGCCATGCAAAACTATTGGTTTCTCTTGATGAAGCGATACAAACTAAGCTTGCTGATTTAACAGTCGAAAAAGGTTTGAGCGTAAGAGAGCTGGAGAGATATATTCGGAAGGAAAAGAAACCTTTGCACAAGAAGATTGAGGAAAAAACTGTGAAAATTACTTCTGTAAATACCGGTTTAAAAGTAACTTTAAAAATAAGTTCTTCCGGATCTGGTCAGGTTATAATCAAATTTAGGACGAGAGACGAGTTTTTGAAGATTGCCCACGCCCTCGGGCTTAAGCAGGAGAACTGATTAATGGTTTCTTTTATTTTGTTTTCATTGTTGTCATGGTACTCTTTTTTTAAGGTGAGTCCTTCTTTAGGAAACTATAAAGAAGGCTTATTTTTTAATGGTAATCCAGCCCAATTTAGAAATATAAAAAAATTAGTAGCAGTTTCTGGTGGGTTGTGGGATGAGTATAGCAAAATTGTTGATTTATCTTCGATTTGGAATGGCATAGGTTTCAATTTTGTGTTTTATAATTTCGGGGATTTCAGATACAGTGGATTTGTGCCCGATGACGAGACAAATCTGCGCTATTCTGCTTTTGCTTATAAGATTGGTTTTGGATATTCCATCGCTTTCGACAGAAACCTTTATTTTGGCATCTTACCGCAGTATCAGAGGTTTGAATATTACAACCAATACGCTGAAGGGTTCACAATGAATATTGGTATTCTGCACCTTATTAGGGGTTTGCGCCTATATTACGAAATTTTTCTTAGAGATTTTGGCCTTTCCTCTTCGGAGGGTTATAACTTTCCCGGCACTTTTAATGCTGTTATTGGCTTTAGTCCACGCCAGTACATTGTTTTGAACTATTTGTACACCAAAGAAATTTCAAATGGAATTGGCGATTTCATTGCGAAAGGTGTAGTTCACAGGTTAGGGGCTGCGTATAGTTATAAAGATTTGTTAAACCCTTCAATAGCACTTTATCTTGGTGATGAATTGAGGTTATTCAACATCGGTCTTAAGTTCAAGTTTTTGAAAAATGCCTTTGTTTATTACAATTTTACTTTCAGAAAATCAGGTTTTTCACCAATTCATAATTTTACCGTGGGGGCTGAATGAGATGTTTTACCTTGAATTTGAAAGGCCTATTTATGAGATTGAAAAAGAAATTGCGGAGCTAAAAAAGCTCGCAAAGGATAATTTAAATCTATGGAGTGAAGTGAGAGAACTGGAGGAGAAGGCCACGAAGCTGAGAGAAAAAATTTATTCAAATCTTTCAAGGTATCAAAAAGTTCAGATTGCAAGACATCCGGACCGCCCTCACAGCTCTGATTACATAAAAATGATCTTTTCAGATTTTATGGAAATTCATGGTGATAGGGCTTTCGGCGATGATCCATCAATAATAACTGGGTTTGCCACAATTGATTCCTTTAAGGTCATCCTTATCGGTCAGGAAAAGGGTAAAACCACTCAGGAAAAAATACGCAGAAATTTTGGTATGCCTCATCCCGAAGGTTATAGGAAAGCGATGAGAGTCATGAGACTCGCTGATAAATTCGGTTTGCCCATCGTTACGCTTGTTGATACTCCGGGAGCTTATCCGGGTGTGGGGGCGGAAGAGAGGGGGCAAGCACAGGCAATTGCTGAAAGTATCCGGACGATGCTGCAGGTAAGTGTTCCAATTATCGTTGTAATTATTGGTGAAGGTGGGTCTGGTGGCGCTCTCGCAATTGCTGTTGGAAATCGTGTTCTTGCGCTGGAGCACTCAATCTATTCTGTAATTTCTCCGGAAGGATGTGCATCTATTCTTTGGAGGGATGCTTCCAAGGCTAAGGAAGCTGCGGAGGCGTTGAAACTCACAGCTCAAGACCTATATGAGTTCGGTATAGTTGATGAAATTATACCTGAGCCCCTTGGCGGAGCTCACTGGGAACCTCAACAGACTGCGGAAAATCTGAAAAAATCTCTGATTGAAAACTTAAAAAGGTATGAGAGCTTTGATAGGGAACAAGTTTTGAAAGAAAGGCGTGAAAAATTTAGGAAATTCGGAGTTATTATGGGCGAGTAATGCCTGAACCTCTTTTTTCCAGAGGGATTCCTGCTTTACAGAGTGGGCATTCTGCAGGTTGATAAGTTATGGCTTCAGTTTTGTAAATAGAGATGAGGGGGGTTAATTCTTTGGGGGTTTTAGAAGACCTATCAATCAAAACAAAGAAACCCACTATTTGATTTCTGTAGTTTTCAAGAAATCTGAGCATTTTAGAAAAGGACCCACCTGTGGTGAGAACATCATCACAAAGTAAAATTTTATCCTTCTCACTTATTTTAAAATCTCTTTTCAAAACCAGTAAATCATTTTCCTTCTCCATATAAAAAGCTTTAATTTTTAGGATTCGCGCTACGGCGAAGGCCACAAGGGCACCTCCTGTAAGTGGCCCTATGCAAAGTGTTGGCTCAAATTTTTTTATTTCCTGAATTTTAATTTCTACGATTTTCGAAATCAATGCCGGCTTTTCAAGTAACCTGAATTTTTCAAAGTATGTATCCGAGTGGAGGCCGCTGGATAAAAGAAAGTGACCCTTCAAGATAACGCCGTTCTCTTCCAGAATCTTTTCAATGTTCATCGGAAAACTTAATAGATTTGAAAATTATAAGTCCCCTTAAAATGTATTCAATTTTATCTTGGATTTGTGGGTAATAGATACCGTAGTCCATCATGTAAAACTTACCATTACGGTTAAAAGAGATGTTAATAAATCCACCTCCCAAGGTATTTTTATTATTTTGCCACGCACCTACAAGAACTATAGCGGGTATATTTTTTATTCCTATAGTGTCTACCTTTAAGGTTGATTTTAAAATGGAGTCTCCATCGTAGAATAGGGTAGTCAGGGAATCCCTCAATTTCATCAAGTACTTTGCATCATATGGTTTTTCCTTTTCGTAAGTGTAACAAAATATAAATCTATCTGGGTAGTGTTTATAAAGGGTAAAAAAGTTGGCTTCGTGGACCTTATAAACCCAGCCAGGCGAGAGTTTAAAGGTAAAGCCATGGGATTTAAGTATTTTTTTAGAAAGTTTTTTATCAACACCGAGAAAATATTCTTTCTCTTCTAAAAACTTTGAGTAGTTTTCTAAAAGCTTTTCTTTAATTGTGGGTGCATATTCCCTCAAAAGTTTAAGAGCTGAATCTTTTGTAGGGGCGTATATTCCAAAAACAATGTCACCCTGAGAGAATACATCGGAGCGGTAAAAAACACCTGTTCGAAGGGAGGGGAAAACCCTCTTGTAAAACTCTTCGTTGGGAGAATCCTTAAAGGAAAATATTACGATGTTTTTATAGTTAATGTAGGTAATAAACTGTTGATAGCTGATGGGGCTAATTCTGAATAAGGGGGATTCATGGGGAGTATAAAAAGTATCATTTATTAGAGTATCAAGTAGCGCAATTTTGTCAGGAATAGCATCACAGATGAAAATAACTTCGTTTTCTTCACCCGTTGGCCTGTAAGATGACCTCCTTTGACAGGCAATTGATGCCATTAAGAAACTCAACAAAATAATTTTACGCAACATAAAGTTCATCTCCCTCCAAAATCTTTTCTAAGTGAACCCTAATTTCAGGTATTTGCATGATTCGCCATTTGTTTTTTAATAATTGTAAGGCCTCAATTTTAGATTTTTCAATATACTCCCTGTCTTTGGAGAGGTGTAGAATGCGGAAACCACCAAATCCATGTTGCTTTTTGCCGAGGAATTCGCCGGGCCCCCGAAGTTCTAAATCTATTTCGGCCAGTTTGAAGCCATCATTGCATGTTTCTAATGCTTTAAGCCTTTTTTCCGCTTCTTCTGTGACTTTTTCGTTTCTTATTAAAATACAGTAGGACTTCTTTTCACTTCTCCCCACACGTCCTCTGAGCTGATGCAGTTGAGCTATACCAAAACGTTCCGCATTTTCAATAATAATAATTGTCGCATCTGGGACATCGATTCCAACTTCGATAACAGTCGTTGCAACGAGTAAATTGATTTCTCCTGTTCTGAATTTGAGCATTGCCTCCCTTTTTATATCCGTTGGAAGGCGACCATGGAGAAGCCCGATTTTAACGTGTTCCGGAGCAACGGACAAAAGACTTCTGTAAATTTCTTCGCAGGCTTTAATTTCAAGGGATTCAGATTTTTCAATGATTGGGGATATAATGTAAGCCTTGTTTCCTTCTTTAATCTTATCAAACAACCACTTATAAATATCACTTCTTTTTTTAACTGTTCTTACAGCAGTAACAATTTTGCCCCGATTAATGGGTTTTTCATCAAGAACGCTTATATTGAGGTCTCCATAGAAGGTAAGAGCAAGGGTTCTGGGGATTGGAGTGGCTGTCATCACGAGAAAATGCGGCGTAAAATTTTCTGATTTTTCCAAAAGTTTTCCCCTCTGAAGTACACCAAATCGGTGTTGCTCATCAACAATGGCGACCGCGAGATTTTTGAATTTAACATCTTCCTGGATCACCGCATGGGTACCGATTACGATTTGGGCTTCACCCGATGAAACAAGATTAAGTAGATGCTCTCTTGTTCTTTTTGTAACCCCTCTGGATAGTAAAATGGTTTTTATATTAAGGTCCTTTAAAAAGTCGTTCAACACGATAAAGTGTTGTTCAGCAAGGGGCTCTGTGGGAGCCATAAGGGTAGCTTGATAACCATTTTGTACCGCAATTAGCATAGCATAGAGGGCAACGATTGTTTTACCGGATCCAACATCTCCTTGCAGGAGGCGGTGCATTGGTTTTTTTGAATTGAGGTCGTGCTCAATCTCTTTGATTACCCTTTTTTGAGCATTCGTGAGTTGAAATGGAAGGCTATTTAGAAACCTTTGTGTGAGTTCTCCTTTTGGGTTTAATGGAACAGCATTTTTTAGGGCCTGTTCTTTTTTCCAATTGATTTTTAAAAAGAAGTAGAAGGCCTCTTCAAAAACAAGAGTATCTCTGGCACGGTATGCTTCTTCAAAGCTTTCAGGAAAGTGTATTTTTTTTAAAGCCTCTTTTCTTGAATAAAGGCCGTATTTTTCCCTTATAAAAAGTGGCAAAGTTTCTTCTATAACTAATCTTTCGTCATTTATTAAATTGTAAATAATTTGCCTGAGAACCCTTGTGTCAAGATTTTCCGTTTGAGGATAAATGGGTACTATCGAACCCCCAATTAATTCTTCAATCCCCTTTTTGCCTACAATTGCATATTCGGGGTGTATGAAAACCATTTTTCCTGAAAACTTGTCCTGGGAGACTCTTCCACTTATGATAACCTCGTCTCCCACACTAAATCGTTTTGCAATGTCTGGAATTGTCCAGAAGGCTTCCACCCAGCCACTTTCATCTTCAATTATGATTGATGCGCCTTCTTTGCCTATCATTCTTCTTGGGCCAACTAATACCACATAGCCTCTGACTGTACAATTGGTATTGGGTGTAAGATGGTTAATTTTGGTAATCTGCGTTCTGTCTTCATATCTTCTTGGTGCAAAATAAAGGAGGTCGTAAACGGTCAAAATATCAAGCTTTTTAAGAAGTTGAGCCCTTTGAGGTCCAACGCCCTTAACGTACTGAACCGGAGTATCCAGAGATATTTCTACAGGTTTCTGTTTACCCATCCGAGATATGCCGAAACCATCAGAAATTTGTAAATTTCAAGGAAACTCGACGATGAGAAAGAAACCTTCCGCCCGTTTACAAGAACTACACCTGGTATCTGCGAGATGAGGTAGGCTGCGCTGGTGTCATTTACCTCAATCTCTATTGTGAATGGTGGTCGTAACTCAGCATGTTTAGTTGTTTTTATAGATTCAAGGGCAGATTTGATAGCCCTGTTGTATTGCTCAACTAAGCTTTTGTATGGCACCATCTGGGCTGAGTGCCTGCTAATTGCTTTTTTTGTAATGACAAATTGAGTGTCTGGAAAGAATGATTTGGAAAAATTCACAAGAACGTCGTCACCGGAAATAAGTATCACGGGTACCCTGTAATATCCTGCAAGCATACCATTGATTTCCGCCTCTCCAACTTTTTTACCATTTATTGAGATTTCGTAAAAGGTAGAAGAAGAGTAAGAGTGGTCCATCTGGCCAGGCAGAACACCTACAGGAGCATGATATCCAATAAAGAGCACACCGTCAAAGGATTCATCAAGACCTTCCATCATATAATAATTACGGGGAAATCCCCTTATTAGAGACACATCCTCAGGAAGTTTAGAAACCAGCAAATTGTCTCCTTGACCATGAGAGTCGGCAATAACTACTTCTGCGTTTTTCGCATATTTCTTGATAAAACTAAGAACAAGATTTAATTCCTGTGTCATAAGTTCTGAAACCCTTTCCTTCGGCTCTCTCCAGGATGTGAGCCCCCAAATACCTTCCATGTCTATGGATATGTATAGTTTCATTGTCCTACTCTCCTTAACGTTACAAAGAAGAAAAAATCGCAGTCATACTTAGAACCATCAATGTAAATACCATATTTCTTTTCCCAAAACTCAATTCCCTTCATTTTTATTGTCTCAATTATAAAATCTTTTCGATGTTTTAAAAAGTCTTTTATCAGCTCTTCATTCTCTTCAGGATTGACAGTACAAGTCATATAGCAAAGATAGCCGTTTCGGCTAACCAAGTGGGCAGCAGTATTCAACAGTTTACGTTGTAGTTCTTTCAGAGTTTCTATTTTCTTAACACCCATTCTTGTTTTTATTTCTGGTTTTCTTCTCAATGTGCCAAGTCCAGAGCAGGGAGGGTCAAGAATCACCACATCAAAAGTATTTTTAAATGTAGTTTTTACTGCTGCATCAGAACAAACAAAAAAGTGGTTTTGCAGGGTAAAATTTTCTTTCGCCCTTCTGAGCTTCTTTAAATTTATGTCATTAGAGATTATAAAAACGTCTGGATATCGTTTTGATAGATACGATGATTTCAAGCAAGGAGCAGAAGTTAAATCCAAGTATGTTCCACGTGGAACATATGGGATTAGGTGCTGGGCAATTTGTGTGGAAAGGTCCTGAAAAATTGGATTTTCACACTCTTGACATTGTGCTAAGGCAGTAACATTTTTAACTAAAAAAGTTTCTGGAAATAGAACATTTTCAAGTCCACAATTAGATGCAGAAATTGAACTTATAGCCTCGTTGTTAATCAGACTGTCACAGCGGATGTAAACTTTGTGGGTTTGAAGGGAGTGATTCAGTACTTTTTTTAAAAATTCGGGATGGAGTTTTCGACTCAGGTAGTTGTAAAGTTCTTTGCTTATCGAAAACTCCTCATGAGGCTCAAACTCTATCTTTTTCGCATTCCGCTGGATATTTCTCAAAAGCGCATTGAGAAGTTTTGAAAACCTCGTGTTTGTTATTTTTTTAGTAATTTCAACGTAACTATGAATTGTAGCGTATTCTGGTATCTTCGAAAGAAATAGGAGTTCATAGATAGAAACAAGGATTAAAGCCTGTTGAACCGCATTAAAGGAATTTAAATTTGATTGGACAAGATAAGTGTTTGCAACCTTGCACAATTTTATGTAATTTTTCACAGTGCCGTAAACAAGCTCCGTCATTAATTCGGAATCTCTGGTGTCTTTTAAAGTCTTATAATAGGACCTTATAAGCGGTGTGACCCAGGCATTGTTTTCAATAAAACGTTTTACTATTTCAACAGCTATTTGTCGAGGGTTATTCATTTAAGATTTTGAAAATATCACAGAGGTTGTCAATTACATAATCAGCAAGATAGGAAAACTCTTGATTAATTGGAGTTTTTATCAAGATTGTTTTAAGTCCTAACTTTTTTCCTAATTCCAAATCTTCACGACGGTCACCAACGAAATAAGAATTTGAAGGCTCCATTTCGTATTTTCTTAGCAGTACTTTCAAGAAATAGCTCCCCGGCTTGCGGCAGTTACAGTGCTCGTTGGGATGGTGATCACAATAGAAAATTTCAGAAATATGAATTTTCTCGGTTTTTAGTCTCATTAAGAGTTCACGATGAATTTCTTCTATTCTATTTCTTGAATAATAGCCTCTTTTTGTTCCAGACTGATTGGTTATAATAAACAGTCTGTACCCCTTTGAAAGCAGGAACCTTAAAGTATCAAAAGCACAGGGCAAGAATCTTATCCCCATTGGAGTAGAAAGATAATGCTTGTTTACTATTAAAGTTCCATCACGATCAAAAAGAAAGGCTTTCATTTTTCAAAAAACCAACAAACCCCATAAGTGCAACGGCTCGGTGAGAAATTTTGTTTTTCAAAGCAAGAGTTAATTCACCAAAGGTCCTTCCGAGTTTTGGGTACAAAAAAATAGGGTCATACCCAAATTTGTTTTCACCTCTTTCTTCTGTAAGTATGTAACCTTCAACGAGGCCAGTAAAGTAGTGAACTTCACCAGAGGAATTTATATAGCAAATAACTGTCTTAAAATATGCAAATCGCTTTTCAAAGGGAAAGCGTCTGACAATTTCAATGAGTTTTTTTCTGTTTTCTTCGTATGTAGCTGATGTTCCTGCAAATCTTGATGATCGTATTCCGGGAATCCCGTCTAAGAAAGGCAAGAAAAGTCCTGTATCGTCAGAAAAAACCGGGTGAAATCCTGCCTCGTAAAGATGTCTTGCCTTTTTAAAGGCATTCTCTTCAAGGGTAAGACCATCTTCCACGTCTTTCAACTCAAGGGGAGATGGAACAAAACTTAAGCTCACGCCGTGTCTATTAAAAAAATCCGAAAACTCTTCTAATTTATTAGGGTTGTTGGTCGCAATGAAAATTTTACGGTAGCTCAATTTGTGTTTCTACTAAAAAGGCATCAGGATAACCATTCTCCCTAAGGAAATCTCTAAATCTTTCAGCTTCCTCACGGGTTAGGAAGTTTCCTACCCTTATTTTATAAGGCACATTGTCAATCCCTGGAATATATTCTAAGTAAACAGGTACGTTGAGTCTTAGTTTTGCATCTTGATAAGCCAGTTCGGCTTTGGACCTGTCAGCAAAAGCAAATATCTGAACACGCCAGCCCTGTGCTAACTTAACGGGCTTCTGAGTGACAATTGGCCCGGGAGTTACCTTTATAGCAGTGTCGACAACAACCGGTTTAATGGTATCAGCTTTTGTGGTAGGTTCAATAGTAATAACTCTCTCACCTTCAGCTGTTTTCCTTACAGCACAAGAAGAAAAAGTTAGAAACAAAATAAAAGCAAGCCCGGTGATCTTCTTCATGACCTTTTTTCTCCGTATTTTTTCTGGAACTTCTCGATCTGGCCGGTAAAGTCTGTGGTCACTGCCTTTCTTGCCTGTCCTGTATAAAAGGGATGGCATTTAGAACAGATTTCCACTTTAATCTCTTTTACCGTTGAACCTGTGATAATCTCGTTTCCACATGCACACCTTATTACAGCGTCTTTATAATATGTTGGATGAATATTTTTTTTCATTTTTCCCTCCTATTATAGTTATTAATGAATTATACAGCAGAAAGTTTGTTAAATCCAATGTTTTAGCGAACTTATTCCTCAAATAGAGGCTCTTCTGCTATGCTCTTTAGATATTTGCCATAATCTGTGTTGAATTTTTTTGCTAAATTTAAAAGTTGTTCTCTGCTTATGTAGCCCATTCTGTAAGCGACCTCTTCGATACATGCAATATAGAAACCTTGTCTATCTTGAATGGTCTTGACAAAATTTGAGGCATCAATAAGCCCGTCATATGTTCCCATATCAAGCCATGCAAAGCCACGACCAAGAACGTACACTTTAAGTTCATTTAAGAGTAAATATTGCCTGTTTATGTCTGTAATTTCTAACTCCCCGCGCCATGAAGGCTTCAGATTCTTAGCAAACTCTACAACCTTCTCATCGTAGAAATAAAGACCTGGAATTGCAAGGTTAGATTTCGGTTTTTTAGGCTTTTCTTCGATGGATACAGGCCTATTTTCCCTATCAAGCTCGATGACCCCATAACTCCTTGGGTCTTTCACAGGATAGCCAAAAATCACTGCACCTTTTTCAAGTGTAGCAGCTTCTTTCAGGATTTGCCCAAAGCCTCGACCATAAAATATATTGTCGCCAAGTATGAGAGCACATTTATCTCCCTTTATGAATTCCTCTCCTACTATAAATGCATCAGCAATTCCACGTGGTTTCTCTTGTATTGAGTAAGAAATTCTGAGGCCTAAATGTGATCCGTCGTCAAATAGCCTCTTGTACAGATTGACATATTCGGGGTTTGTAATAATGAGGATTTCTCTTATTCCTGCGAGCATCAGTGTAGAAAGAGGATAATAGATCATTGGCTTGTCATAAACGGGCAGTAATTGTTTGCTTACTGCCAGAGTAATTGGATATAAACGCGTTCCAGAACCACCTGCAAGTATTATACCTTTCATAGAGATATTATAACGCGTGTTTTCAGAAAAATAATGATTCAAAAAGAAGCTGCATTAAATTAAGATGACCGATACGCGAAGGATTTTACTATTTCCCCCCACAGCATAGTAATATGATTGCCAATTTTTCTTCTGATGCTCACAACGTGTGTAACCTTAACAAATATGTAGGTACTTTATAGAAAACGTCCTGGAAAGGTTTTTCTAGAGTTTAACAAGTGATAAGATAAATCGGTGTGATCTTCACGAATAGCCACGAGGATATAAAGGTAGAGTGAGGAATAAAAGTGAAAAAAAGATATTGTCCTCTTTGAAGTTTGGTCTATATTTGTTTCTTCCAAGTTGATTATTAGAATGATATTGCTCAATCTGTGCAAAAATTTATAAAAAAGAGCTTCCAGTTTTAAAACGGGAGGTACAATGAGAAATTTTGCACGCCATAGTTAGTTGGATTAACTTTTCTCTGCATTTCTATTCACATACTACGAGAAAAATTCTGTTGTGATTCCACGTTAAGCTGTTGTGGGCGTCTTTTGAACATCCTTTCCTGGTTTTGCAATGTCTGATAATCTCAGTTTTTTACACGGTTATTTCGTGAGTCATGATGCAGAATTTCTTATGCTTTTAAGGGCAGTGCTCTTGACAAACCCCACTTTTTAGTGTATATTTGAAAAAACAAAAGAGGAGGTAGTGCAATGAAATATAAAAGCTATCTAATGTTGGTAGCAATGGCGCTGTTATTAGCGTTCAGTATGTGTAGAAAACAGGAAGAAGAAGAGAACGAATATCCGAGCATAACTTCGTTCTTTACGATTCAAGATGCCACTCAACATGATGGTTCAATGCCCGATCCCCGGGGTTCAGACTCTGAGAGGCCTGTGATAACTAGTGTTTCTGGCAACAGCTATATAGTCCCTGGAGGTACTAATATCATTTCTGTAAGTGGTAATGATCCACAGGGTGACATAAAATACCTGCTTGTTGGTGTTGATGAAGCTTCAGGATACTTCTCGGTAAACTTTGCAGGTGATTCAATTCGTATAACACTTACATTGAGCAATTCTATACCAAGAGATACCTTCATAATTCTCTTTAGTCTTGAAGATGAAGCCGGTAATGTTAGTGCAAGAAAGACGCTTGTAGTCCAAGAAGCTCAGGTGCAGAGAGGAAAACTTGAAATATCACTTTCGTGGGATCTCTTAAATGATATTGACCTTCACGTTATTCAGCCCGACAGTGAGGAAATATATTACGGGCATACCATGAGTGATGAGGGGGGATATCTTGACCTAGATTCTAACGCAGGTTGTGCTATTGATAGTGTCAATAACGAACATGTGATTTACCCTGACACGGCTACAATACTGACTGGTACTTATATTGTAAAAGTAGATTTCTACTCTGATTGTGTTGGTTCAGGTGTTACACATTATGCAGTTAGTGCAAGATACAACGGTGAACTGATAAATCCTATTTCTGGAAGCAATCCTGCAGAAGGCACTTTCGAAGCGGGTACAGATGACCATGGTGGTGCCGGTTCTGGTGTTGAAGTAATGCGGTTCAATATTTCAGGCGGATCAAAAGTGTATGCTTTTAGATTTCCTCATCGGCAAGAGACAAGTGCAAAATCTACCAAGTCATGTAAATCTTGTGACAGAGTGAGATAGAACATTTAGCAGATCCTTAAGTTCCTGAGGCCCGCATTTGCGGGCCTTTTTTTAAACTTCATTTTACAGATAGAATGTTGACTTTATAAAATCTGCTTTCGTTGTGAATATAACATTGCTCCTTCCTGTAAACAGTGTGAATTACCGCTTCATATAGTTTTTCCAAGCAGTGATGGCGGATTCTGCTGGAATTTTAAGGTAATTCAGCTATTAGACGAGTCGTGGAATTTTAGTTATAATATGGTAAGCGAGCAAAGTATGCTCCTGGACGCAAGGCTAATGGTGAAGGGAGTATCCAGGCGATATAGTTAAGGTTTTTACAGGAAAGAAAATGAGGAGGTTGGAGATTTTCTTTGTACCTTTATCTGGCATTGTATTTCTGAAGGCTATAGTAAAATCACCGGTTAGGAGAAATCTTCGCTATAGTACATAGTGAATACCTATAAGTTTTCAGAATGGTCGTTACTTCAGGATATAGCAGGTTATACGGCTTTTAGCGAAAAGTTAAGTAGGACTGGTCGTAAGCCCTCTCGTTTCCCTCTATATAAGGCTTAAAAGGCATGACCTGCTCGTACAGCTGGTGAACAGGCTGAGCCCTGTGTATGATTTCCACGGGGTTGAGATGGTGTATTTGTATCTGGGATTTATGTATTTTGGTGATAAAAAACATGCTGAGGAAGTCTGGGAAAAATGAGTGAAGATGAGAGGCTACTTTCACGGATTATTTGGCTGTCTGTGGGTGGTAAATTAAGAGAATCTTATGAAATTTGTAAGGAACATGGATTTAAATTCGGCTGGTGTTTGAACTTGAAACGCTTTTTTGGAGAAACGGACAGGATTCATTTCATGAGGACTGATATTCTTTTAAAAGCACTCTATTCTGGTATCACTACGGAAAAAGAAAGGAAGGAGCTCAGGCATGTTATAAAGTACCTGGGAGACATACCGTTAAATGCAATTCTTATTGAAAAACTGAAAAGTAAAATTTAAGCCTTTGTAAATTTTTTGTTACTAATCGTAGTGCTTTATTTGTAGAGGTTTATCAAAAATAACCCGAACAATTTACTTGACTGTTTTCCCCCACCAACTTTATATTACGTTAACCTTCTAAATTTAAAAAGTGAGGAGTTGTATGAAGAGGTGGGGCTTAGTAACCATAATACTCATAATACTGACAGTAATAGGCAGCACTGGAGTGAATGCGGAGTCTGTAAATAATAATGGCTCGTGGGACAAATACGAAGGGATCAAAAGATATGAGGAGATAATAGGTGGAATCCTACCCTTCAAAAGAAAAATAAATGAGGAAGTTAAACAACGAATCAACCCTGATACTCTTCCACATACTACGAAAATGTGGAAAAAGGAATATAAACTAAGAAAAGGTTTAGGGTCTATACGAGCGATAGAGGCAGAGAGTGAATATACAATAGATACAATGGGTACGACCATCCTTGATACTTTCGGATTACACTACGGAGTTGCGGTTGGCAAAGACACCACTTTTGGAATATTAGCTTTTACCGTTGGTAAAGATATTATTTCTATTTTAGCTTGTAAGGTATATCAAGATAGTTTGGGGCGGCTTACTGAGGAAGCTGCAATGACGAAAGAAGGGAGTCGTGAAATAATCAATGCAAAGGTAAGAGCAATGGATGATTCGCTAACGCTTATACACGGTATATGGATATTCCGTGACACAACAAGAGGTTTAAAGCAAATCTTTGAAGGTGACATTAACACAGAGAGCGAAGAAGTGCCGGTTGTTTATGAAGAGATGTCCAATTTTGTAGGTGAAAATAACTTTTTCTATGTTGACCCTACAAAGACGCCGCCTCTTGAATTACTGGATGAGTTTTGCAGAGAAGTTCTGGGAGAGGAAAAAGCAACACAAACAAATTATGCATATGTGGCTCTGAGCGCATTATGCGCTACAGCAATATCTACTGAGATACCAGGTGGATGGGGCCTTATTGCAGGGATTTCATATAGTGTATTAAATCAGGCTATTATGGATTTTCTTAATAATCTTCCTCCTCGCAATCCTTAAGATATAAATTGGCCTGATATTTGGACTGATTTTTACTCATATTTGAAAGCAATGCAATACTCTTCACCAGCTGATGCTACCTATATATGGGAGTGGTGGAACTTCTAATTGCTCTTTTTGATTTTACTAATATGGGGTGATATAATCAAACCATGGATAAGAAATATTTAAAAGAGTTTGCAATTCGATTCTTAGTGGTGGTGCTGTACACAATCTTTTCGTTTGCTTCCGGAATACGTGCTCTCTGGTTTCTTCCAAACATTGTTCTTTGGGGGATATTCTGATGGAGTTTACCAACATAATGTTCTTCTATTCAGCAGGAGTCACCCTTAAAAGGGCGCGGTTAGGCTTACTCCTGATAATTTTAATGTTTTTGAATTTGTCTATTCTTTATCAATTTTTCAAAATTAACTTTTCCATATCTATGATTAATTTGATATTTTTATATACCGCTATAGCAGCTGGCATGCGAGAAGTTCGTTTTATAAATTTAGAAAAAAATGGGAAAAACTGGACAAAATGGGAAGAAATCAGGGTTTATTTGGCTGTCGAACTGTGGTTTCTTCTTTTACTCTGGACTATCAAGTGCGGGGAAATAATACAACGTAAATTGGGATAAGGGGAAGCTCTGCAGTTATATTAAATATCGTTTACCACAGGTTGCACGTATTCTTATATTGATAAGCTTACGCAACTTTTAATCTTTGCTGCGTTAAATAAAATTAGTTGTAATAATCAGTTGCATGCCCAATGATGAGTTTGCTCTAAAAATTGAAAGTTCCGGTGATTTGAATTAAAATTTAGCAATACTTTGAGGAGGTTTATCGTGGATATTCAGAAGTTTAAAAAAATCCTGCTTCAAGAAAAGGCGAAGATTTTGGAAATTCTATCAACGGAGAAGGAACTAATTGCCAAAACCCAAGATGAGTGGTCGGAACCAAAGGATCCTGAAGACTTAGCCAATTTAACTATGTCGGATGATCTGAGAAAAAAGATTTATGAGAACGAGTTTCAGAAACTTAACGAAATTGAAGAGGCTTTAGAAAGAATTGCAATGGGTAAGTACGGTATCTGCGAAAGGTGTGGCGGTGCGATAGAGGAGGAGAGGCTTGAATTAATACCTTGGACAAAATACTGCTCCACCTGTTCGAAAAATATTGGACGGGGCAGGTAATAAATGATGTTTGAGGAGAACGGAAATTCCAGAGAAATTCTCACATTAATAGAAGACGAGATCAGGTCCTCCTATATTGATTACGCGATGAGCGTGATCATTGGGAGGGCTTTACCAGATGTAAGAGATGGCCTTAAGCCTGTGCAACGACGTATTCTTTACTCAATGAGGGAATTGGGTTTACTGCCCAATCGTCCATTCAGAAAGTCCGCTACAGTTGTTGGTGAAGTAATCGGTAAATACCATCCCCACGGTGACCAGTCAGTTTATGAGGCTCTCGTTCGGCTTGCTCAGGACTTTACAATGCGATATCCCCTTATCCAGGGGCAAGGAAACTTTGGCTCTATTGATGGCGATCCACCGGCGGCCTACCGTTACACCGAAGCAAGGCTATCTCCAATAGCCCTTGAGCTCCTTGAAGGGCTTGACGAAGAAGCAGTAGACTTCGTCCCTAATTTTGATGGCAGACTTCAAGAACCCGTTGTACTGCCTGCCAAGTTTCCTAACCTCTTATGTAACGGGAGCTATGGTATTGCCGTTGGTATGGCTACAGAAATACCTCCCCATAATCTCTCGGAAGTGATAGATGCGCTGGTTGCCTTAATTGAGAATCCTGACATTTCTGCAGAAGATATAATGCACTATTTGAGGGGCCCTGATTTCCCAACTGGTGGAATAATTGTAGGAACAAAAGGAATAAGAGATGCTTACCTTACGGGCTCTGGCACGATAATGGTAAGAGGTAAATATCATGTTGAAGAGAAGCAGGGGGGCAGGATAAACATAGTATTCACCGAAATTCCATACAGAGTAAGCAAAGCTAACGTGATAGCGAAGATAGCAACCCTCGTCAAAAATGTAGTTATAACGGAGATTTCTGAAGTCAGGGATGAATCTGATAAGGAGGGATTGAGATTAGTAATTGAATTAAAGCGTGGCGCTGACCCAGATGTCGTTGTCAACAAACTATTTAAGCATACTCAGCTTCAGGAAAGTTATGGACTTAATTTTCTCGCTCTCGTAGACAATGTTCCTAAGATTTTAAACATAAAAGACCTCTTGGTTGAATACTTGAAACACCAGGAGAATGTAACACGGAGAGTAATTAGCTACCGTTTAAGAAAAAGAGAAGAAAGGGCTCATATTCTTGAGGGATTTAAGAAAGCCCTAGAACATCTTGACGAAATTATAGAACTCATTCGTTCTTCAGAGGATCAAAAAGCGGCAAAAGAGCGTTTAATTGAAAAATTTGAGCTGACAGAAGTACAGGCTCAGGCTATCCTCGATATGAAACTTGGTAATTTAACAAAATTGGATAGAAACAAAGTGGAAAAAGAGTATGAGGAGTGTATAAAAGAAATAGCGCGTTTTAGGGAGATACTCGGGAATAGACAGCTTTTGATGGAGGAAATTAAGAAACAATTCCTGGTACTTAAAGAGAAATATGGAGATGATAGGAGGACGGAGATTGCAGAGGGTGAATTAAAACCCTTTGAAGTGGAAAAATTGATACCCGATGAGCCTGTCATTGTTACTATTACCCACAAAAACTACATAAAGAGAACCCCTGTTGTTTCCTTTAGGGCGCAGAGGAGAGGCGGTAGAGGAAAGAGGGGAATAAAGACTTATTCCGATGATTATCCTGTTTCAATCATTTTAAGTTCAAATCACAACTACCTTTTACTATTTACGAATCTGGGAAGATGCTATCAGATCAAGACTTATGAAATTCAAGAGGGCGGACTTCAAGACAAAGGTATTTCTCTTAGGAGGCTTATTAATCTAAAGGATGAGGAGAGGGTAATAGCAGCCCTTTCTCTTAAAAGGGATGAATTCAATAAGGAAAAATATCTTCTATTTGCTACTTCCCGTGGATTAGTAAAGAGAACGCCATTAAGTCTCTTTGCAAAAATAGGCAAACCTGGAAAGCGGGCAATCAACCTAAAAGAAAATGATCGTGTGGTAGATGTGGTAATCACGAGCGGAGATGACGAAATTGTTATTGCTAAGGATTCAGGTAGGGCTACAAGATTCAGTGAAAGGGAAGTCCCTGTTCACAGCGAGTTAGCATCAGGTGTCAAAGGAATTAAACTGGCTAAAGGGGAAACCGCTGTTTCAATGGTTAAGGTGACTCCTGGAAGGGAGATCTTAACAATCACTGAAAATGGCTATGGAAAGCGTTTTGATCCACAGGAGATCCCAATTCACCATAGGGGTGCGGGTGGAGTCAAGATTCTTGCTGGAATGCATAAGACAGGTAAATTGAGAAAACTCGGAATGGTGAACGAAAATGATCATATCATTCTTTTAACGCAGAGTGGGAAGGTTATCAGATTAAAGTCTTCTGAGATAAATCTGCAAAAACGTGCATCTATGGGAACAAAATTAATGGATACCAATGAAGACGATATAGTAGTTGATGTGGAAATAATTCCACACGAGAAAGAATTCGAGGAGGAAGAGATATTTTAACGAAATTTATTCTAACTGCATTAATTGCTAAGGATGCTGGTATTCTCCCATCCTTATTAATTCCTGGGTACCATTTGTTCGCCGAAAAAAATGAAAGGGGTTATGTTTATGTTGCTTCTGAAATTCTCCTTATCTCTTACT
>JASEFR010000019.1:0-12246 GCA_030019025.1 bacterium | reverse complement strand
TCTTACTACGGGGTAAAAAGTTATCAAAGCCGAAGCCTCTTTAATTACAGCAGGGCTTTTGCGTATGAAAATGCGGGTGTTTTATTACCCCCTGCATATAATAGTGTATGGAGAATTGTGGAAAGCGATCTTTCGTATGATGAGTATATTGAAAACCTTTACAGGGAAGCACGTCAAATTTATCCCGATGACCCCTTAAAACAAGAGGAGTATGTTAATGAACACAGACCTTTGGTTTATTGGAACTGGAATAACCTGGATAGTTACCTTCAATTTCAAAGGCTTCTCAAAAAATACAGGGAAATCGGCAGTCAGAAGACTCTTATTCTTGGGCTTGTTGTTTTAAACCACGTTGCCAGTGGCATTGACTACTTAATTTCAAAAGGGTTGAAAAAAACTGGCATAGATGCTGAAGTAAATTCGTCGTTGAATTTTACGGAAGCTTCTTTTTCCATTAATTTTAAATTTTAATTGCAGGAGGTCTTGTCAATGAAAATACAAATTATTGACCTTGTTAGGCAGCATAAACCCATGATGGAAGAACTGGCAGATGCCTTTAAAAGGGTTGTGGAATCTGGCCAGTTCATTCTTGGCCAAGAACTTGAACAATTTGAGAAAGAAGCTGCAAATTATCTTGGAAGTAAATATGCACTGGGTGTGGGAAATGGGACCGATGCCCTGACCCTTGCTTTGCGCGCCATAGGTTTGCAGAAAGAGGATGAAGTAATAACTACACCTTTTACTTTTTTCGCCACTGCAGAGACGATCGCAATTCTTGGCGCTAAGCCAGTATTTGTTGATGTTGAAGATACAACTTTAAATATTGATGTAACCAAGATCGAAGAAAAGATTACAAAACGCACAAAAGCCATCCTTCCAGTCCACATCTTCGGTCAAGGAGCTAAAATCGAAAAAATTCTTGAAATCGCAAAAAGTTATAATTTAAAAGTTATTGAAGACACAGCCCAGGGTTTTGGGGCAAAAAGGAACGGAAAGTTCCTCGGTACATTTGGAGACGTTGGCACTTTTAGTTTCTTCCCAACTAAGAATCTTTCCTGTCTTGGGGATGGAGGTCTTATCACTACTCAGGATGAGGCTATATACGAAATCATTAAAAAGCTGAGAGTTCATGGTTCACCGAGGAAATACTACCATGAAACGCTGGGTTACAATTCCAGGCTTGACAACCTTCAGGCTGCTTTTTTAAGGGTTAAGATGAAGTATATAGATAAATGGAATGAAAGACGCAGAGAAATAGCGAATATTTATAACAGAGAGCTAAGTCCCTATGTTAAGGTTCCCGAGGTAGATGAAGGTAATGTTCACATCTATCATCAATATACCATTAGAACAGAGAGACGAGATGAACTTAAAGCATTTCTGAATCAGAGGGGTATTATGACACAGGTCCATTATCCCATTCCACTTCATTTGCAACCCGCATTATCCTATCTTGGTTATAAAGAGGGCGATTTTCCGGTAGCAGAGAGAGCGACGAAGGAAGTCTTGTCTTTGCCTGTTTTTCCTGAAATGACAGATGATGAAATTAACTATGTTATTGATTCAATAAAAGATTTTTTCAGAGGTAAAAAAGCATGAGTGCCCGTGACTTGCTTGTTAAACTTTCAAGTGCCTTTGGTCCAGCGGGTTTTGAGGACGAGGTCAGGGAAGTCATAAGAGAATATATCTCAGGCCTCGTCGACGAGATCTTCGAGGACACTTCAGGCAATCTCATAGCACTTAAAAAAGGAAAGTCAAACAAAAGGGTTATGCTCGATGCACACATGGACGAAATTGGTTTTATTGTTTCTCATTTGAATGGGCCCTTTATTCGATTCCAGATGCTCGGTGGGGTCGACCCGCGACTTCTTCCAGGTCAAAGAGTCGTTATTAAAAACCGGAAGGGTGAGAAGATAAGAGGTGTTATTGGTACCATACCGCCCCACGTCCAAACTTCGGAGGAAATGAAAAAGGTATTTGAAGTGACGGACCTGTTTATTGACATTGGAGCCATTTCTGAAGAGGAGCTTAAGGAAAAGGGTATCTCTGTGGGTGATCCCGGTGTATTCTATGGAACTGCTGAGGTGGTATCGGATGATGTGATTGTTGGCAAATCCTTTGATGATAGAGCCGGTTGTGGAGTTTTGATTAAGGTTCTGGAAAGACTTAAAAATGTTCATTTGCCATATGACCTTTTTGTTGTCTTTACAACAGGTGAAGAGCTTGGGCTTAGAGGAGCAAAAACTGCAGTATATAATGTAGATCCCGATTTTTCGTTGAGCGTCGAAGGTACGATTGCTGTTGACAATCCCAATATACCACCACATAAACAGCCTTCACACATAGGAAAGGGTCCTGTGATAACGATTATAGATAGGAGTATTGTTGTAAATCCTAAGGTTGTCAGATTTTTCGAAGCCGTTGCAGAAAAGAACGGGATTGAGTTCCAGTATAAAACCCCAATCTACGGTTCTACCAATGCGGGCGTAATTCACCTTGAGAGGGGTGGGGTTTTTTCTGGCGTGGTTGCAGTTCCCTGCAGATACATACACTCGCCCATGTCCATCATGCGGCTTTCAGACTTTGAAAAAACTGTAGAACTTGTCTACAATATTCTCGTTGAATTACCATCTACTGATTTATTGGACAGAAAACTGAGACTATGAAGGTGATTTTTAAAGTTTATACCTATCTTAAAGCAGAGCTTGGAGCAGGTGAACTTCATCTTGACTTCCCGGGACGGGAAGAGGTAAGTCTTGATGAGGTTCTGAATGAGGTTGAAAAAGTTACTTCGAAAAAGATCAGAGACAAAGTACTTAAAGATGGGAGAATAAAGGAAGGTTTGATTTTCGTACTAAATGGTAAAAGTGTTGTTCCCGAAAATGTGTCTCAGGTATTTCTTAAAGACGGTGATGTTATATCTATTCTGCCTCCCGGTTCAGGTGGCTAATGGAAGGGATTTTTGCAAGACATTTGCCCTTAATCGGGGAAGAAGGCCTAAAGAGGCTACTTAATTCTACCGTTCTTGTTGCTGGTGCGGGCGGGCTTGGAACAGTTGTACTTCAAATCCTTGTTAGAAGTGGAGTTGGAAAATTATATATCGTTGACCATGGGATTGTTGATGAGCCAGATCTTAACAGGCAAATATTGTATACTCGTGAGCATTTAGGGAAATCCAAAGTAGAGATTGCATCTAAACAACTTAGAAAAATTCGGGACCTTGAAATCATTGCTCTCAAAGAAACAATTGATGAAAATTTTAAAATTCCTGAGGAAGTGAATGTAGTAGTCGATTGCTTGGACAACTTTTATGGCAAGTTCATTTTGAATGAACTTAGTGTAAGAGCAAAAAAGCCTTTCGTGCACGCAGGAATTAGTGGCTTTTATGGACAGATTACCACGATAATTCCAGGAGAAACCCTTAATTTAAAAGATATGTTGAGGAATGTACCCCTTGGGAAAGTTGGAGGTTTACCCGTAATAGCAACTGCACCTTTTATTCTTGGAACTCTTGAAGCCAATGAAGTGATCAAGTTTTTAACAGGTAAGGGGACACTTTTTAAGAATAAGATACTCGTTGTGGATTTACTTTACAACGACTTTCAGACGATAGAATTTGGCGGTTTGTAAAGCGTCCATTAAAATTTCTTCATGGGAATTTTGATTTCTATTTTTTTGCTGATTCAGGCTTCTGTTCGAGCAGATACAACCTGGATTGGGATGTACCTGATGGGTAACAAAGTGGGCTATTCCAGTGTGGTGGTAGAGCCCAGGAATGATGGCTACAAGGTTAAAGAAACCAATTTGATGCAGGTTCAGATGCTTGGGATGTCAAAGAAGGTTCTGATAAATAGCGAACTTAACACGGACAGGAACTTTAAATTGTTATCTGCTAAGTTCAATATGGTGACACAAGATCAGAAATTGACGGGTAAAATTTCAGTGAATAAAGACACACTTTTTTTAAACTATCAGGCTGAATCTTCCAGCCCCGTTACAAAGAAGGTGAACGTAACTGCACCTTTGTATGTCGAAACGACATTAAGGCTTTATTTAGAAAAAAGCAGGGCCAAAAGGATGTATGTAGTATTGCTCGATATTCCCACAGCAACTATTTCAGATGCAGTGTGCGAGCTTGTTAAGGAAGAAGGGAATACTCTTACTTACAGCCTCACATATCAGGGTACTGAAAGTAAAATTATCATAAGAAAGGGCAAATTTGTGAAAGAAGAGGGTCCAATGGGTATCGTTCTTCAGGTGGAAGACAGAAACAGGGCTATGGAAATTGCAAAGGAAATTGATGTTACGGAACTTTATGCCATTAAGCCGAATGTTCCCATTAGAGCTTATAAATATTTGAGGCTGAAGTTGGTTGGTCCTGTGGGAAATATAAGCCCTGCCCTTGGCCCTCAAAGGGTTCTTGAGAAAAAAGCCAACTTTTTAAGATTAGAAATTTTAAAACCTGAAATAGATTGCACAAATGAAAAAGTTTTAGGAGATTTGACACCATATTTAAAACCAGATCCTTACATTCAGTCGGATGATCCCGAGGTGGTGGCCCTTGCCAATCAAATTACCGCTGGAATTAAGAACCCTTGCAGGAAAGTGGAAGCAATAATAAACTGGCTCCAGAGTAGCATCAGTAAAGTTCCCTCTGTAACGATTCCTACTGCAACGGACGTTTTGAGGGAGAGAAGGGGTGACTGCAATGAACATGCGGTTCTTTTTGCTGCTCTTGCAAGAGCATCAGGAATTCCTGCCGATATAGTTGTAGGTCTCATTTACCAAGACGAGGCATATTACTATCATGCATGGAATATGGTTTATCTTGGTGGGAAGTGGATTTTTGTTGACCCAATATTTGCTGAGTTCCCTGCTTCTTTAAGCCATCTGGCTCTCGCCAGGGGTTCTCTTGAGAAGCAAACGGAGATTATGCAGATTGTCGGGGAGATCAAAATAGTCGTTGAAGACCAAAAATGAAAAGGTTAAGGCATTACATCCTGTCAATTATTTTACTCGTAATTCTGTTGTTCATTCTCATCAAAGGGGTAAAGCTTAAAGAATACGTGGAGGTTGAGCTTAACGGAAATATCCTTTGCCTATCATGTATCGGAATAGAGTAGCAAGTAGAACCAGGAAAGTAGATTTAGTAAGACGGATAGTGCAGTTTATATCTGCTTTTGGCATAAATAGCTATATTCCCGACATTAAAAATTTCTCAATCTACCAGGGTTCTTCCAAATCCCTGTGTGCTCCGGGGTTAAATTGCTATGCTTGTCCCTTTGCACGAACTTCCTGCCCTATCGGCTCTCTACAACATTTCATTGTTATAAGACAGTTTCCTTACTACATCCTTGGGTATATTGGTTTGGTGGGAGTCCTGGTAGGGAGAGCTTTTTGTGGATGGCTCTGCCCCTTTGGTCTTCTGCAGGAACTGGTAAAAAAGATAACATTATTTAGAATTAAAATCAAAAAGTCATGGGGAATTCTTAAATACGTGATTCTTCTCTTGATGATTCCAGTAGTTTACTTTACCTATGAACCCTGGTTTTGCAAACTCTGTCCTGCTGGAACAATTGAGGGCACATTTCCCATCATGTTGTCGCCTCTCTGGTCAGAACTATCCCAGCTAATATCTTACAGATTCTTCATAAAACTCTTTATAGCAATTGCTTTTATTATCTTGTTTGTTCTTGTTCGCAGACCCTTCTGCCGATACATGTGTCCCCTTGGCGCAATTTGGGGATTGTTCAACAGGGTAAGCTTTGTGAGGATGAAGGTGGATGTTAACAGGTGTTCCAAATGCGACCTTTGTCAGGAAGTATGCCCTATGGATATAAAAATATACGAAGACCCCAATCACTATGACTGCATAAGGTGCCTCAAGTGTGTTTATGTTTGTCCGCAAAAAATTATTGAAGTTGAAGTTGTAGGAACCACACTAATAAAGCCCCAAATAAGTCCAGTCCTTAAAAGAGACAAAATTAGTGGTTAAAAATTCATATATTTCCGTAATTTTTTGCCCAGAATTCCCGTAAATGCCGAACTTTATCTTCCAGCCAGTCTCTATGGTTTAGGTACCATTCTATCGTTATTCTAATTCCTTTTTCAAAAAGAGTTTGGGGTTTAAATCCAAGCTCCCTCAAGGCTTTAGAAGAGTCAAGGCCGTAACGAAAATCATGCCCCGGTCGGTCTTTAACAAAGGTTATAAGGGATTCATAGGGCTTTTCTATTGGAACAAGTTCGTCGAGAATGTGGCATATCATTTTTACGACTTCAATGTTTTTTCGCTCCTCTCCGCTTCCAATATTGTAAATTTCACCTGGTTTCCCTTTTTCAATGGCCTTGAATATCCCATCTATGCAATCGGAAACGAAAAGCCATTCTCTTATGTTTTCTCCTTTTCCATAAATGGGAATAAATTGTCTACTTAGCGCGCGGTAAATAACCACTGGTATAAGTTTTTCAGGGTATTGCCAAGGTCCGTAGTTGTTTGAAGGTCTGATAGTAATAACTGGAAGAGAGAAACTCCTAAAATAGGCTCTACCCAACATGTCTTGAGCAGCCTTGCTTACTGAGTAGGGTGAATTTGGCCTTAGTGGGCTTTCTTCGGTGAAGTACCCAGTTTCACCGAGGTCTCCATAAACTTCATCGGTAGAGATATTGACAAACAGTTTTATGCCGTGAGTTCTTGACGCCTCGAGTAAATTAAGCGTACCCTTTATGTTGCTGTCAATGAAGGAGAAAGGCTCAAGCAAGCTCCTATCAACGTGGCTTTCGGCAGCAAAGTGGATGACAATATCCGGTTTTTCGGACTCAAAGATTTTTCTTATTTCCTCGAGATTTGCTGTATCCACTTTGTAAAAACGATACTTACCTTGAATTTCCTTGAGCCTTTCCAGGTCGCCAGCATAGGTAAGTTTGTCAACCACGACGACATCATATCCTCTGTAAACTGCCTGTCTGACAAACTCACTCCCTATAAATCCTGCTCCGCCGGTTACAAGCAACTTTTCTTTCATGTACTAAATTATAAAGTTAAATGTTTTAATATTTCGGCAACTGCTTCGCCAATATTTGAATCTATTTTCAAAGTGCTGAAGTGGTCGTATTGAGTTTCGCCTTTGTTTATTATGATGAGTGGTATTCCGAGGCGAAGAGCTAATTCAGGTAAAAAAGCGGCTGGGTAAACGACGAGGCTGGTACCACAGGCTATAAAAAGGTCGGATTCTTTGACTTTATCAAAAGCTCTTTTAAGATCCTCCTCCTTCAAGGGTTCGCTAAAGAATACTATATCAGGTCTTATAACACCACCGCATTCACAGAGAGGAATTTTTTCGTTTTTCACAGACTCTATAACCTTCCAAACTGAAGATTTTTTGCCGCAATTTTCGCAATAGTATCTCGTTGCACTGCCGTGAAGTTCGACAACCTTTTTTGAGCCTGCTTTCTGATGGAGCCCATCGATGTTCTGTGTTGCTATGAGAAGAATTTTACCTTTTTCTTCCAGGTTCGCAAAAAATTTGTGGCCTGGACTGGGCTCTGCTTTTGTTATTAGTTCCAGGAGTTTTGTATGAAGTTTGTAAAACTCTAATGGATTCCTGCGGAAAAAGGAGATTTCAAAAATTTCTGGAGAGTAAGTGGAATAAAGTCCTCCAGGACCTCTGAAGTCTGGTATTCCGCTTTCGGTGCTTATGCCAGCGCCTGTTAGAACGTATATTTTACTGCTTTTTTCAATGAGTTTGGCTGCTTTCTCAAAAAGATTCATTTGATGAATAATTTAAAATGTAAACATTGAACTTACAAGATTTTGAGTTTAAAATCTCAATATGGCCATACTGTTGCCATATAAGGGAATAAATCCAAAAATAGGGAAGGAAGTGTATCTTGCACCCAATTCTGTTATAGTTGGAGATGTTACCATCGGAGATTATTCTTCCATCTGGTTTGGCGCGGTTTTGAGAGGCGATGTGGAGGATATAGTTGTTGGAAAGTACACAAACATTCAAGATAATGTCGTGGTTCATGGGACTAAGGGTAAATATAACGTCGTTATAGGTGATCATGTAACGATTGGACATAATGCAACTATTCACGCCACAAAAATTGCTTCCCACGTTATTGTTGGAGTGGGTGCAATACTCCTTGATGGTTCTGAGATTGGAGAATACTGTATTGTTGGGGCGGGCGCCGTAGTTCCACCGGGAATGAAAGTTGAACCTGAAAGCCTTGTACTTGGGGTCCCCGCTAAGGTGGTCAGAAAAATCACCAGTGAAGAAAAGGAGATGATTGATAAAAATTGGATGAATTATGTTGAATACGCAAGGGAATACCTCAAGGGTAAATGATGTATCTTTTAATTATTTTATTCGGTTTTTGGCGTAGCACAGATCCCGTTAAACTCTACAGGGAAGGTAAGTACAAAGAGTTTATAAAGATGTTTTATTCTGAGCCGAAGTTTGGAAGAGATAAATATTTGCCTTATGCCGCCCTTTCTTATCTGAATCTGGGTGAACTTGATAGTGCCTGGGTCTATTATAAAAAAATCCCAGGGGAGAAGCCGGAATACAGAGCTCTTGATGGTTTAAGTTTCAGAATTGCCGAAGAGCTAAGAAAGAAAGGGCTAATTAAGGAAGCATTGGAAGCTTATTATTTCTCTTATCTTGGCAAATATAATCCTGAGGAATGCGTAAATTATATATGTTCGCTCTCAGGAATTCCAAGAGAACTAGCAACTGATTCTTCTTTAAAACTTCTTTTTTCAAAAAACAACATTTACGTAGTTGCCCCCTTTTCCGGAGAATACCGAGATATTGGCGTGGAATTATACAATTCCATCAGCTTTTATTTTAAAGGAAGTATAATTAGGCTGGACGAAGAAGATAGGGAGAAGCTCCTCGAAATTCCCGGGAATTCAATCGTAATTGGCCCCATCAAAAAATCAACAAGCAGACACCTTGATTCTATATACCAATTTCCTATCCTCTGGATCTCTCCTTTCACAGAGAACACACCTGTAAGAAGTTACCTGTTTTATTCCCCATATAAAACTCTCATGGAAGAGTGCGATTTCCTCGTAAGTTTTATCTTAGATTCTCTGCAGGTTTCCAAGGTGGCACTGGTAAGGGATACGAGCTTCTTTGAAGATTTGTTTGCCTCCTATTTTAAAACTTCTTTGGCAAAGAGGGGTAAATTCCTGGCTTATGATATTTGTGTTACCGGTCCGACGGAATTTGACTCAACCATCGCCATGGAAGTGGATTCTCAGAACATAGAAATTGCAGTTATCTCGGGATTGTCGAAAAATTCTTATTTTTTATATTCAGCCTTTAGAAGCATGTTTCCAGGAAAGCCTATTATTGGGACCTTTGCCTGGCTCAACAAAATGGAACAAATTCCCAAGTATATGCTTGATCTTATCGTAAGTGGTTTTCCGATCAGCATGGGCCAGATTTTCAGGAATTCAGAAGTGCGGGAAAAATTCACGAAGGAATTTTGGTACAAATTTGGATATTTCCCTTCTGAGGTTGGGCTAACTGGCCTTGATATTGGCCTTTTGCTGAGTGAGGTTGCGGATACAAACAATATAGGTACATTATTGAATCTTATGCGCCTTTCAGGTTATGTGGGGCCTTCTGGCGCAGTTTACAAATTTTCGGGGGGATTTTCAATCTATGAGATTGTAAAAGGTGAGTTGAAAACAAGGGAGGCACAAAATGGTGGAGAAGAAAACTAAAAAGGTTGTAAAGAAAGAGGAGTTCAAGTATTCGAAAAGAAACTGGATTTTAATTTATGCCGGCCTATTCATTGGCATTGTTTCTCTCATTTTAATGGGATTGGGAGACATAACCATTTCAGTAATCCTTTTTGTTATTGGTTTCCTTGTCCTGATTCCGTTAGGTTTACTTTTAAGGCCACAAGTTTAAATTTTTGAAAGGAGGTAGAAGTGCGCAAGCTCGTATTGCTGCTTGTCCCCGTTTTTTTATTCGCGAGGGGAATAAGTGATGAGATTTCACTTGATCCCTCAAAGCTCCAGATAAAGGAGTTTAAGGGGTATGTGAAGATCAATTATCCTGGAGCAGTTTTCTACGGACCTGCTGGCTCTCCAATGCTTCCAAAACTGTCTTATCATCTCCTTTTGCCATCAGGTGCAAAGGCACACTCCGTTAAAATTTTGAAGGTGGAGACAGTAAAGATACCCATTAAGGGAACTGTATATCCCATGCAAAAGCCTGTACCAATTTCTTATAAAAGGGAGCCAGATTTTGTAGAGCCCGATCCTCGTTATTACTCTCTTCCTGCGTATCCTGAAAACTATATTACCCTTGCTGGGACCGGCAATATTTCCGGTTATTCTGTTGCTGGGATTATTCTGAACCCCGTTATCTATAAACCTTTTGCCAAAGAAATAGAGTTTGTCCGAAGAATTGAGTATGAGGTGGAATATGAAGAAGGAGTTCCGTACCGGGCGACATCACAGCAACAAAAGGTATTTGGGAAGATTGTGGAAAAACTGGTCCGGAATCCCGGATTTCTACCTTTTTATGCACCTCAGAACCAGGATGTGAAGGGGGGCGATACTGTAGAAATGGTCATCATCACTTCGAGTAATTTTGCTCCCTATTTCGATTCTTTAAGAATCTGGAAGGAGGAAAGGGGAATAAGAGCACAAATAGTAACCCTTGATGAAATTTATGCAAGTTACAGCGGAAGGGATGAACCGGAGAAAATCAGGAACTTTATAAAAGATTACTACGCTAACAAAGGTTTGGTTTATGTGATTCTTGGAGGTCAGGCGGATTATGAAAATGGACAGGAGATAGTTCCAAGGCGTGATGCGTTCTATATAGAATCGTATGCGGGGTATTACAATGATGAAGACACTATTCCATGCGACCTTTACTATTCTGACCTTGATGGTGATTGGAATGCTGACAATGACAATGTCTGGGGGGAAATAGGGGATAATGTGGATATGTATCCTGATGTGATTGTAGGCAGATTCCCTGTGAGAACCGTGGACCAGATCAATAACTTAATCCAGAAAATAAAAGTTTATGAATCAAATCCAACGGCAGGTTATTTGACAAATATTGTCTTGCCTGCCGAGTATTTATTTGCTGACTATTACTATTATGGGGATAGTATAAATAACAGAATTTCGGAACTGACCCCTACTCCACCGTGGAATGATATAAAACTTTATGAATCTATGGGTAACCTCAGTACCGGGAATTTTTTAAATGCAGTGAATAATGGTGTCGGTTTTGCCCATTATGCGGCCCATGGGAACGAATATGGAACAGGTTTTATAAGCCTCAGCAACCTTGCAAACATGACAAATGGAGATAAGGTCGGAATTCATAATGCGATATCTTGCTTCACTGGCGCGATTGACGAGGTTCCAGGTGGTGATTGTTATGCAGAATCGCTTGTAAATTTGAGAAACGCGGGGGCTATTGCAGCTATAATGAATACAAGGTATGGATGGGGATATCCTCCACAGCTTGGTCCGAGCGAGCTGATAGATTCTACTTTCTACTACCATATCTTTACGCCCGATGTCTGGACGCTTGGGGAAGCCCATATTTTGAGCCTCGCAAGGTGGGTTCCAATGGCGGTAGAGGAAGGTTCAGATGGTGTTTTTCGCTGGTGTATATATGACCTCTGGATTTTCGGGGACCCCTCTCTCCAGGTCTGGACCGATGAGCCAGTTGCAATTAATGCCTCTTATGCACCCGTGGTTCAGCCTGGTCAACCTGTTTTTAATGTGGATACGGATTCACCTGGCTCAATTGTCGCAATTTCTAAGGAAGGGGTACTCGTAGGCAAGGCTATTGCAGATTCGAGTGGCAGTGCTTCTGTCCCTATAGGGGGAGATTTGCTTCCCGGGGATACAGTGAAGATTGTAGTACGTGCCAAAAACAGGTTGCCACATGTTGGAAGCATTATTGTTTCCTCAGAGGGGGCTTATGTCTCTTATTTAGATTCTTATATTGAAGAAATTTCAGGTAATGGTAACAACAGGGTAAATCCTGGCGAAACCATAAGGCTCTACGTAATGCTTAAGAACTATGGGCAGGACCCTGCAACTAATGTGAGTGCAGTTTTAAGCACAACAGATGATAACGTTACAATTACCGATAATACTGCCAGCTATGGCGAAATTGCACCTGGGGATTCCACATACGGGACTGACTATTTTGAATTTCAGGTTTCCTATTCCGCTGTGGATCAGGAGTTAAT
>JASEFR010000018.1:20679-36133 GCA_030019025.1 bacterium | reverse complement strand
CTTTTTGCCCAACACACCCAATGGCATCGGGTGTGGCAGGATGGAAGTATAACACAAAAGTTGTGCCTTTTCCAACTTCCGAATAAACCCTTATGATTCCTCTGTTTTCTTTAACCATTTTGTCTACCACATAAAGACCCAGGCCCCATCCCTCCGCTTTTGTTGAAAATCCAAGGTTAAAAATGCGGTCAAGGTCCTCTTTTTTAATTCCAGGACCTGTGTCGGAGACCTCAATCTGAACAAAGGGAACCCCACAATAGGGGCAGCGATTTTCACTACTTTTAACCGTTACGGTGATTCTTCTTACACCTTTTTGGTTTTTCAGTGCATCGATAGCATTTTGAATCAAATCGGACAAAATTTGCTGAAGGTGAATTTCATCGGCATATACAAGTTCGTTACCATTCTGGTAAAACTCAAATATAATTCCATTGTTAATAAGGTCATTGTTCAACAACGTTTTTACATGCCCTACAACTTTCTTGATGCTGACCTTCTTGAACTCTATTGGCTTTGTTCTTACTCTACTGTAGAAAGCCCTCACATGCTGATTTATTTTTTCAATATGTTGTACCATTCTATCAACTTTTTCAATTTGCTTTTGCTCGGCAAGTTCTCTTCTTAAACTCAAGGCAGTGAACTTAAGCGGTGTAAGAAGATTTTTAATATGATGGGTATAAATCGAAACGAGGTCCACGTATGAGAAGTAACTGCCCGCTCCTCCCGCTGTTCTTTCGAAACTTTTCTCGGCTGTTATATCCTTTATCTTTAGAAGAAAGCCTTTAAGTTCCGGTAAATCTACAGGATATACGCTTACCCCAAGTATCCTTCCCGATGCATACTCAATTTCCATACTTTTCTGGCCAATTTTAACCCTTTCCATAATTTTGGATCCTATCCCATATGGAAGCTGTTCAAGGTGAGTAAAGGTATGTCTTTGAAAATACTGCGAAACAAAGCTATTGTGATATACGATATGAAACTCTGGGTCAACCACAATCAAGCCAAAATCGAGATAGTCAAGGATGAACTTTTCCGGCAGAATCTTTTCTTCATTTTTCAGATATAGGAAGACCCTGTCCTGTCCCACGAAGAAGTTTGCATAGAAAGGAAGGTAAACATTCTCCTTACTCTTTATTATCAATCTCTGCCCGAAAACTATTCTATTGGGGGCTTCAGAAAACCTTTTCTCCAGAACTGGTCTTATATGACCAGCAACAAGGTGCAAAAAGTTTGTGCCAAGGATCTCTTCATCAGAAAATCCAATAGACTTAATACTACTACTCGCATAAATAATATTCTTCTTGCCATCAAGAATAAGGAAAATTTCGGGGCTCAAAGATAATAGTTTTTCAATTTCTGCGGTATTTACCAGCTCCATTTTCTAAAGTCACTCCGAGAGAATCTGCAAAGTAAAAGAAGAGTTATGGAACCACTTAAATTCAGGGCTTGGCCTTAGAAATTCCCCAAAGGTAGTTAAACCAATAAAAGGCATGGCAAGTTTTCTCTGGAAAAGATTAATTTCTTCGTAGAAACTATCTCCGAGAGAGAAAAACCTGTGAATACTTTCAATCACTATACTTCCGAT
The DNA here is from genome assembly GCA_030019025.1 of bacterium. Lineage (NCBI taxonomy): Bacteria > bacterium. The sequence continues at coordinate 34,545 of JASEFR010000018.1, read as the reverse complement.
GGGTTTACGTTGATCAATCGCGTTAAATGCCTGATCAATACACTGGGATACCGCCTCTTCCATCCTATCCTGACGGGCCTCCATAAACCAGACAGTTGAATTTTCTGGAATATCACCTGCCAGCTTAATCCCGCCTTCTTTGGTAATACCAACTGCAATTCTCACCTTTGGGTATTTGGGAAAAGCTGGGTCTGGTACGCCGAACTGGTACATGCCTAAAAACTTTGTAGGGTCTTTAATAATTTCAGCCTCCGGTATTCCTTTCTTCACAAGAAATTCCTTCCATACCTCAAAGGCAGGACGTTCATCGAGATGATATATGACATTACCGCCCACTTTTGTAGCTCTCTTGGGTACTAAAGGATGGAGCCCATGTCCATGTGACATTGCAGGGGGATTTTTTGAATAAATACCTATGCAAGCAACTCCTCCATTCACAAGCTGATTAGCTATATGCAACTGGCAATCCTTTGAAAGTTCTGCATAATCAAGGATTCCGCCATAAAAGGTAATCGTGGGGTCGTACCTGTCTACTATTCTGGAGAGTTCCGACACTAAAATGTCACCATTTACATATGAATCAAGCAGAAGGAACAGATTTAGGTGTTCAAACCCTTCAATCTTTCTTGCCTTTAATTGGTCGAGAACAGGTATGCACGCTTTTTCCAAAGCAGAATGAAGCCCTTGTTGTATATTGGTACCAACGGAGTAGGTAAACTTGTAAGAATCACTTTTAACTATCGCCACAGCAACCCCATTATTCAGAATAGAATTCTCAGTAAAGAGAGTGCCGAGTATTTTTGCAGCAAAATAGGGAACGTCTTTACCAATTGACTGAAGCACACCCTTAACAACAGGCTCAAGGTCATAACCTGAAGTCGCAAAAATAAAGGCAAAATCCGGTTTGGTCTTTGAAAGTTTTTCAAAGGCAGCCTTTCCAGCCTGAACGCCAGCCTTCCACGGAGATGGGTCCTGGGAAATTCCAGTAGTCATCCCCGTAACCAAAATAGGACCCCTTTGAGCCTCTTCTTCTGAGCCCCTTCCTACACCAATTTTTGGTGTAGTGGGCTCTCTTTGCATCTTTTTCCACCAATCATCATTCAGGAAAATTTTCTAATCCTCCTTTTAGCAACAATATAATTAATAAGGCAAGTTTAACCAAAAGTCAAGTCATAGCCTTGTATTTATTTATTTGAAGCCAAAAGCCAGCTTTTACCAACACCTATTTCTACTTTTAAAGGTACTCTCAACCTACTGACGTTCTCCATCTTATCTTTAACTATTTTGGCCACCTCATCAACTTCTTCGTCTTTTACTTCCAGCAATAATTCATCGTGTATTTGCAAAATTATCTTAGATTTCAGGTTTTTCCCTTTCAGTTCATTGTAAATTTCGACCATACTAAGTTTAATAATATCAGCGGCCGTTCCCTGAATTGGAGTGTTAATAGCGATTCTTTTACCCTGCTCCACGACACTTGAATTCCCTGAAAAAAGCTGTGGAACTTTTCTAATCCTTCCATAAAGCGTTCTAACATATCCATTTTTCATGGCAAATTCGAGGTTTTCATTGATCCACCGCATAACCCCTGGGTAGGTTGCAAAAAAATTACTAATGAAAGAATTGGCCTCCTCCACAGAAATATTTAGCTCCTTAGAAAGGCCATAGGGTGACATCCCATATATTATACCAAAATTTACTGTCTTTGCCTTCCTTCTCTCGTTTTCTGAGATCTCTTCTGGTTTCTTGCCAAAAATGTAAGAGGCGGTGATGGTATGTACATCCAGATCCTTGTTAAAAATCTCTATCAATCTTTCATCACCTGAAAAATGTGCCAAAATTCGTAATTCTACTTGAGAATAATCAGCAGTAAGAATTTTATACCCAGGCTCGGCTACAATTATATCCCTGATCCCTTTCCCGAGGTCAGATTTTACTGGTATCGTCTGAAAATTTGGGTTATAACAGGAAATGCGCCCCGTGGCAGTTCCAACCTGGTTATAACTTGGGTATATTCTGTCTGTTTTTTCATCAATAAGTTCTTTAAAAACATCCACATAGGTGCTTTTCAACTTGTAAACCTGCCGATATTCCAATATCGCAGCAGGGAGAGGGTGAACTTCGGCGAGCTTTGTAAGACTTTCTTCATCCGTTGAATAGCCGGTTTTCGTTTTCTTAACTGGCTTTAATTTATGTTTAACAAATAAAACTTCTGCCAATTGTTTCGGCGAATTTACATTAAATCTGACACCGGCAATCTCATAAATCCTTTGCTCCAATTCCTTTACCATCTGTTCCATCTGAAGACTCAAATCTTCTAATTTTTTCCTGTCTATTCTTATTCCAGTCATTTCCATCTCAGCGAGAACCCGTTGAAGAGGAATTTCTATTTTCTCAAAAACCGCCTTTAACCCTTGTTTTTCCATCTGATCGACCAAAAATTTATAAACTTTAGCGGAACAATCACAAATCTGGGGCTCCCTTAACTCTTTTTTTTCTGAAAGCTTCACCCCTGGCCACTCAAGAAAAATCACATCGGGATCGAACTTAGGTTTATCACTGTCAAGAAGAAATGAAGCAATGAGAACATCAAAGTCTAAATTGCGTTCAAGGTTTTCAATTTTTTTATAAATTTTCTTGCTCTCAAAGGTCACCAATTTTCCGCGAAAAGCTCTCAAAAATGAGATTCCTTTTTCTAAAGGGACCCGGTAAACCATGTTATCTCCGCAGGAAAACATCAAATAATCTTCTACAACCTCAACTGATACAAACTCTGCACCCAACAGCCCCATGGGAATATGGGAGGCTGTAATAACTTCAGGATAGATCTCATCGGCAATCTCTTTCATTAAAGAGTAAAACTCAAGTTCTCGGAAGACTTGAAACAATTTATCCTTATTCCATGAACGCAACTCCATTTCTTCAAAGTTAACATTTTCAAGTACGTCAGTTCTTAATCTATTTAGCTTTAGTGCGTCGATAATAAAATCCCTGTAAGCCTTGACTTTTCTTATGATTTCATCACCTTCTTCCAAATTCAATATCCCTTCCAAAGGTCCATATTTATTTAGCAACTCTGCGGCTGTTTTCTCTCCTATACCCGGGACTCCTGGAATATTGTCAATTTTATCCCCTACAAGAGCTAAGAAATCAGGAATTAAAGAAGGTTTAACGCCAAATTTATCCAGTATCTCCTTTTCTCCAACAATTTTTAAACTACCCTCTCGGGTATCAACAATTCGTATTCTTTCGGAAACAATCTGATACAAATCCTTATCTAAGGTGGCCACAAAAACTTCAAACCCTCTACTCTCAGCAATTTTACTCAGAGTAGCAATCACATCATCAGCTTCCACTCCCGGTATTTCGTATCTTTTCAAGTTCATCCCATCCAGAATCTCTTTGATATAAGAAAGTTGTAAAGCAAACTCAGGGGGCGCTTTAGGCCTCTGAGCCTTATATTCTACAAAAATCTCATGTCTGAAAGTTTTACCCTTAGCGTCAAAAACCACTACAGCATGGGTAGGCCTTAGTTCTCTCAACATTTTCATCAAAGAATTGGTAAAAGCGTAAGGGCCACTGGTAACTATACCTTTACTGTTTGTCAAAGGTTTGTCTCTAAAAGCATAATAGGCTCTGTAGGCAAGAGATGCCCCATCTACAATCAATAACTTCATAGCAAAAAGCTCTTTACAAGTCCATAAACAAGTTGAAGAAAAAGGGGAATTAATCCGGCAATGCCAAAAACTTCGTGAATCTGTCTTTTTAACCTTATCGACCTAAATAAACACCCCGATAAAGCCACAGAAAAAAGTGTTATAATAACAACTATCCTTGTAGTGCAATGGAAATCTACAACCCCACCTGAATAAACCATGAATAATGTAAAAGCTGTAACAACGGAGAGAAGACTCAAAAAAAGAAATAGATGATGCATTTTCACCTTATGCCTTTGGACAAAAAACACCGCAAACAACATAAACAAAAATCCCATAAGGTTAAATACACGGTGCATAAGCGACATACTCAGACCACCAGTTTTATCTTGACAAACCCTCTGCATAAATCGTGCTTTTTCCTAATATTGTGGGATTTTGCCATTGCATATATCAAGGTAAACTCTTTTCCCTTGACCAGAGATTTGTCAAATTTGTCTTTACTTTCCAGTATTCTTTTAAATTCTACGACATATCCTATAGAGTCAATCCTTCCACCAAAATCGAGAATGTCATCTTGCCCGCCCAATTCCTTATCACTCCTATGGGGGCAATAAATGCCTGTAGAATAGGAATCAAGAACTTTTAGAGAGTCATCCTCAATAAAGATCAATATAATATCTGCATTTCTCACGCCCTTATCAGGTTCAAATCCAATCGCACTCCATCCCGAACTCTTCGCTTCAATGCCGAAATAGATGTAATCGGAATCAAATCTATAGTGCAGAACTAACTTATCTTGAACTAAGTTAATAGTATATGAATATTCTTTACCTTCAAGAACACCATCTGAAACCCATTTGTTAGAATTCCCAGCGGTCCAACCCCAAGTAAAGTAGACAGCAAGAATTAGTAAATACTTAGAAATTTTCATCGCTTACCCTTTTAATTATAAAAGCTTTTGTTAAAAATTCAAAAGAGAGGAGCTTATAAAAAAGTTCATGTGCATCAATTTTCATAGCGACCGGAAATTTAATGTTTTTAAATCGCCCAGAAATTGGTTTATAATTTTAGCATGAAAAAAATTATTCTTATAATCCTTTTAATGGTAGTAAACCTTTATGCACGGGGTGGTTCCTTATTTAGGATCGGTGCAAATTCCTCCGTTATAATCGAAAACGGAAACGCATATCCCGTAATTGGTTTAACTGCTGGCTTTTACCCCGTTTCCTTTTTCTTTGTAGAAACTTCAGGTGAGTATACTTTTAAGGAAGATATGCGAGAAATATCTTTGCCTTTAACCATTAACTTTGCTTATCCATCCCAGTTGTTCAGACCCTATGTCGGAGCCGGTGTTTCTTACCACCTTTTAAATTACCCTGACCACACAACCCAAACTCTTGGAGGAAGATTAAAAGCAGGACTAACTCTATTTGATAAAAGAAATGCCACCGGCGCTTTTGAAATTACCTATGAAGTCCCTGATATTAATACCTCAAAGGGCAGATGGTATTTCACCGGTCGTATCGATAAAGGATTTAACCTGACTTTTTAAATTATGGACAAACTTTTAAAAGCAGGTATTGCACAAATATCATCAAGGCTCGGGGATATAGAATTCAATAAAAAGCAAATTATCAATGGTTTGAACCTTGGTAAGGAAAAAGGGGCTGATATCGTTGTTTTCCCTGAACTTTCACTGATAGGATTTGGCTCCGGTGATATTTACCTCGACAAAGTTGAAGAAAACTTAGAGGCTCTGAAAGCAATTGTAGAGGAAGCTGGCAAACTAAACATCTGGGCTATCGTTGGATATGTTGAAAAGGACGAAAGAGGATTCTTTTATAACACAGCAGCCCTTTTAGGAGAAGGGGAAATAAAGGGCAAATTTGCAAAGACCCAGCTCACAAATTACAGACTCTTTGACGAAAAACGTTACTTTAAACCAGGATCAAACCTTCCGGTATTTAACACCCCTTTTGGGAAAATAGGAATCCTCATATGTGAAGATGTCTGGTTTCCTGAGGCTTCCAGAGCGTTAACTTTCAGAGGAGCAGAAGTTATTTTTGTCCTTTCCGCATCACCCTTTGACCGAGGAAAAATCGAAATATGGGACAACTTTCTAAAAGTTAGAGTGCTGGACAACATTATCCCGGTGGTTTTCGTAAACATGAGCGGCATTCAAAATGGAGTAACCTACTGGGGGGGTAGCGCTTATTATTCAGCCTCTGGAAAACTTGTAAAAAGACTCAAACTTCTTGAAGATGACTTTGACATCGTACAAATTGACCTGGAAGAGGCAAAGAGGCTTAGAAGAAGAGATATTAGGGTAAGGGAGGTGAGGAGAGAAATCCTTGAGGAAGTCCTGAAAGCTTATGAGGAGATGTCCAAATGGATTTGAATATTGAGATTTACTTGAAAGAAGAGGAGTTAAAACTTTTTAAAGAGATAATTGTAAATTCCATAAAGAGCAGATTGGAAAGTGTAAAGGCATCCATTGGCATAGTAGCTCTCTCGGGTGGCGTTGACTCCTCGCTCGTGGCTGTTTTAAGTAAGGAAGCCATTGGAGACAAACTCCTTTGTCTCATTATGCCCGAAGAAAACATCTCACCACGCGAAGATATCGAACACGCATTAGAACTTGTTAAAAAATTCGATATAAATTATAGGATAATAAACATAAATGGTGCTGTAGATTGGTTCAAAAAACGCTTCGACGAGATTGATTTCAAAAGTAAAAACGAGAGGCTGGCAATAGCCAACGTTAAGCCAAGAGTGAGAATGGTTTTAAACTACCTCTATGCCAACGCGCTAAATGGTTTAGTAATAGGTACATCTAATAAAACAGAGTTACTCTTGGGTTATGGAACAAAATACGGAGACATCGCTGTAGATTTTTACCCTATTGGCGATCTTTACAAAACCCAGGTATGGCAACTGGCGGATTACGTAGGTATACCAACGGAAATTGTGAGAAAAAAACCGTCCGCGGGCCTCTGGGTTGGACAGACAGACGAAGAAGAGCTGGGTCACACTTATTTCGAAATTGATAGGGTTCTATACTGCCTCGTAGAGCTTGAGCTCTCCGTGAGAGAAACCAGCAAAATTCTGAATATTTCCGAAGAAGCGGTAAACGATGTCTATCGGAGGGTTGTTGCTTCTGAGCATAAGCGAAAAATACCAATAATTACACGACTTTCTCGAATGTGCTTAGATAAGGACTGGAAGTACCCGGTGGACAGACATTAAAAGCAAGAAAAATTCTTTAAAATAAAAAGTTCATCATTTTGGAAGTAGTTCAGGATCGATAAATAGGTCAATGTATGGAAGATGGTAAGTGCACCAGATGTAAAAGAAGGCCGAAACAATAAACAAAACACCCGTTACAACCTTAAAGGCTAAGTTAAACTTGACTTTTTCTATATTTCTTTCTATCACTACTCCAAAAAGGGCAGATACATAGGACGATGCAACTGCCCAGCCTACCTCAACTAATGTGTTTGTCATCCTTCCTAATATGGAAGGTAGAAGATACCAAACAAGTACAATAAACCAAGGTAACTGAACCGTGATGAAAAGCCTCGAATACCAAAAAGAGTCTTTTCCTTCACTCAACCTCTTTTTAACAAGTAGATATTCAACGATATTAGAGAGTAAATAAGCCCAGAACACCATTTTCAAGTGCTGGAAAACAGATTCATTTACCCCACAGAAGGGTTTTAGAAAAGGAAGATGTGTAATATCGTAGCCAAAATGAAGCACCGAGAAAAGAAGCAAAAACAATAAAACCTTAAACGGTACTCTCATATCCCCTCCACATACAAACAACTAAATGTTTACTGTGTGCTAAGTATAATGCTTAACAAAAGTAATACTAAAAGGGTTACAGTGAGGCCTCAAAAACATTAAGCACAAACAAAAACAGTCCATAGACTTTTTGCCTCCTAATCTTAACAGCAATAGTCCTGATTGTAAAACTTTCAAAAAAGGAAACTATTTCTTAACAAACTTAACTTCATTGTCAAAGTCAATGAGCACTTTATCACCAGGCTTTATCTCACCAGCAAGTATCCTGTCAGCCATAGGAGTCTCTACATACATCTGAATTGTCCTTCTTAAAGGCCTTGCTCCAAGTTCTGGATTATAACCCGTTTCAGCCAGGAAGTCCACAAGGCTTTTCGTCCACTCAATTTCAATGTTATTTTCCGCAAGACTTTCTTTAACCTCAGAAAGCTGAAGTTCAACAATCTCTCTTACTTCATCCGGACCAAGAGGATTAAAGAATACAAACTCATCAATTCTGTTTAAAAACTCGATCTTGAAGTACTTCAATAGTTCAGGCATAATTTTGTTTACCTGATTCTGGTGATAATGCTTGATTTCTTCATCGCTTTTAATGAAACCAATTTGAGGCGCATCTCTAAACTGGTATTGAATGTTGGAAGTCATAATTATTATCGTATTTTTGAAATCAACCACGTGGCCCTGTGAATCTGTCAACCTTCCCGCATCAAAAATCTGAAGCATAATATTAAACACATCAGGGTGTGCTTTTTCAATTTCATCAAACAGTATAACCTGGTAAGGACGTCTTCTCACTGCCTCTGTTAATTGACCACCCTTCTCAAATCCTATATACCCGGGAGGAGCTCCAATTAACCTTGAAGCAGCGTGCTTTTCCATATATTCGGACATATCAATTCTTAAAAGTGCGTCCTCATCGTTAAAAAGGAGCCAGGCAAGCTGTCTCGCCAGGTGGGTCTTACCCACCCCCGTAGGGCCAAGGAACATAAAAACTCCAATCGGCCTGTTTTTAGGACCTAAACCTGCTCTGGAACGCCTGATTGCCTGAGCCACAACCTTAATCGCATAATCCTGGCCTTTAACCTTCTTTTTAAGTTCCTCTTCAAGGTAAAGAAGCCTTTTCGCTTCATCTTCCAATAACCTAACGGCTGGTATACCGGTCCATTTGGAAACCACTATAGCAATGTCATTGTCATCAACCGCATCATCAATACCCCTTTCTTCAAGCCATTTTCTCTTGCGCTCATCATAATCGCTTTCCAGCTTAGCGAGTTCTTCCGTTATTCTTTCTACTTCGCTCGTTTTTCCAAACTGACTCAGCAAGTTTGCCTGGTCTTTTAAAGATCTGATCCTGCTTTCCAGACTTTTTAGATCTTCGGGCATTTCGGAGAGTTTTATTCGCAACATGGAACAGGCTTCGTCTAACAAATCTATGGCCTTATCCGGAAGCTTTCTGCCTTGTATGTACCTATCGGCAAGTTTAGCAGCAGCAACAATAGCAGAATCTAAAATCTTGACCTTGTGGTGTTCTTCAAATCTCTCCCTCAATCCTTTCAATATTTCAATGGTCTCCTCCACACTCGGCTCTTTAACGAAAACCTGCTGAAATCTCCTCTCAAGTGCGCCATCTTTTTCGATTCTTTCGCGATATTCGTCAAGGGTAGTAGCTCCAATGACCCTGAGCTCACCAGAAGCGAGGCCCGGCTTTAAAAGATTTGCTGCATCAATAGCACCCTCTGCAGCACCAGCACCTACTATCGTATGTAATTCATCTATGAAAAGAATGTATTTATCTTTTTGTCTTTTTACTTCATCAATTACTGCCTTGAGCCGCTCCTCAAACTCTCCCCTAAACTTTGAACCCGCCAGAAGTGCTCCCATATCCAACATCAAGATCCTTTTATCTTTCAGGAAATCAGGAACTTTTTTCTGGACAATCCTCTGGGCAAGGCCGTAAACAATGGCAGTTTTCCCAACCCCTGGTTCCCCAATGAGAACAGGGTTATTTTTGGTCTTTCTCAAAATAATTTGTATAACCCTTTCTATTTCAGCATCTCTTCCAATTACCGGGTCAAGTTTACCCTGCTCTGCAAGTTTTGTTATATCAACAGTATATTTGGCAAGGGCATTATACTTACTTTCTGCTGTAGGTTCTGTAACCCGCTGACCACCTCTTATTTCGTAAAGTGCTTTGTAGATCTTTTCCCTGTCTATCCCGAACTCCTTCAAAATTCTTGCGGAAGGTCCACCCCCAGAATTTTCAATAGCCAAAAGTAAATGTTCCTGAGCAACATATTCATCCTTCAATTTTTCCGCTTCTTCGAAGGCCTGCTGTAAAACCTCTTGAGCCCTCGGAGTAATGTAAATCTGAACAGGGCGAGACCCACTCCACTCCATCTGAGGAACCCTTAAGAGCGCTTCCTTTAGTTTTTCTTTTACCAGAACTGGATGGACATTCAACTTCTCAAAAATTTCCCAGACGACCCCGCCTTCCTCTTCAAGAAGCCCGTAAAAAATATGTTCAACATCAAGCTGATTATGTTTAAAATTCACGAGAGCTTCCTGAGCCCTCATCAACGCTTCCTGTGCACCTTCTGTAAACTTGTCCAGTCTCATTTTATCTCTCTCCGAACTTACTGTGTTTTTCTAATTTTATAGCAAAATTGAGCCGAATTGTAAAGTAAAGCTTTTGTATGGTATAGTAACTTTAAAATTATTGTCCACATGAAAGCTTTAAGGATCTTTATTCTACTTCTTCTTGGAATTTTATTCTTCGTGATCGTAGTATACCCATTTACCTTTAACGTTTCGCAATACAGAACCCAAAATCCTCGAATAACTGCCATGATGAGATACAGAGTAAGGCAATGGGAGAAAAAAGGCAAAAAACTAACAATAAGCTATCGATTCGTGCCCTTAAGCAAGATTTCTCCGTATCTAATTAAGGCTGTTCTGATAGCAGAAGATGACAAATTTTATCAGCACGAAGGTTTTGACCTTGAGGGCCTTAAAAAGGCACTGGAAAAGGATTTGAAAAAGAAGAAATTTAAGTATGGAGGCAGCACTATAAGCCAGCAGCTGGCGAAAAATCTTTTTTTATCACCAAGAAAAAGCTTAATAAGAAAGTTTCAAGAAGCGGTTCTTACTATCAGGATAGAAAAAATACTAACAAAGAAAAGAATCCTTGAACTTTATCTCAATATTGCAGAATGGGGGCCAGGGATTTTCGGCGCTGAGGCTTCAGCAAACTACTATTTTGGAAAATCAGCTAATGATTTGACCCCATGGGAATCGGCACTTCTTGCAGCGGTATTGCCACGCCCCTTAAAGTGCTCCCCCTCAAATCCTTCCCCGTATATCCAGAAAAGGGCAGAGAAGATTCTTTACATAATGAAGAAAAGAGGCATCATTTCTGAAGAATATTCACAAGTAGAAAGGGAAGCAGAGGAAATAAAAAAGAGCCCTCAACAAGATTCCATGTTCAATGCAGATTCAAGCTTTGACCAAAACTCCATCACCCTTACCGATTCCATAAAGCAGGAAGAATGACCTATCTAAAACTCCTTTACACTGATACAAAACTGAGAAAGCATCCTTAAAAATTCCTCAGCAATTTTTTCATCCATACCCAGCCTTTCCAGAGGCAAAACACCCTTTAGGTTAATAGATTTATTAAGAAACATCTTTACAACTATAGCGGGAGGAATTCCAGTAAGCTCGCTCATTGCGGTTCTTTTTCTTCCCTTGTTATAGTAGTGAATTATCTCAAAGCCCTTCTTTATGTGCTCCTTATAAAACTCAACCCTCAGGATGGCAACGTCCTCCTCGTCGCCTTCCGTTAGCTTTCTACAAAGCCAATCCTTGAAATGTCCGTAAATAGACTCATTTTTGTTAAAAAGGCCAATATCTCTTAACACTCTGAAAATTTCTGCGTGTCCAGGGTATCTTAAGGTCTTTTCTTCCATGTCTTTTACATCGATTGTCTCCAAAAGTGTCCTGAGTCCATCGGTATAAAAAGCCTCCAAGGCGCCAATACCGCTGTAAATATCGGTTTCCAATCCGCTCAGGGCAGGCAAAGTTACTACTTTTCCTTGCCTCTTTATCCTCGCAGGTCTTGTATATTCCTCGATTAAATCCTCAAAAGACCAGGTAATTCTATAATTAAAAGGCGGAAGTGGATGTGCGGGAATGCCTCCAACCTTAATAGTTATTTTCTCTACCGGCCCCCATCTCATCAGCCCATACCCAACAAGAAAGTTGGAAATCCCCGGTGCAAAACCTGCATCCACAAAGGCTGAAACTCCATTCTTCTTAGCAACTTTATCTAATGTTAAGGGGTTTTCTTCCATATAAGTGATGTCAACAATATTAACGCCTTTATTAACTACATGTTCAAAAACTTTAAAACCAAACCTTGCAGGAAGACAATTGACAACCAGAACAACCCTATTAAGGTAACTTTCTAAGTTGATCTCACCCACTCCCGCCTCTACGACCTCTACTCCGAGTTTTTTAGCTCTTTTAGCATTAGTGAGATCTTTCTCCACAACAAGAACTTCTTTAAAACCAAGTTCTAATAAAGTTTCAAGGGTAATATAACCCTGCCTTCCAGCACCGAGAAGTAGAATCATTTAATAACCACCTTACTAATAATTTTAATCCACGGATCGCAAAATTACTAACCTAAAATTAAATCATCAACCGCTCATTAATCTGTTCGCATTGCTAACTTTATAATTTAGCACATGACATCAAGATTTGAAAAAATCAGGGAAGATATTTTGACGCAGGACCCACTGAAATTGATGTGGAAACTTTCCTTTCCTCTTGTTATTTTAAATTTTGTCCATTTAATTTATAACCTGACCGATACTTTCTGGCTTGGAAAATTAGGGAGAACCGCCGTCTCATCTCCAACGCTATCTTGGCCAGTTTTCGGAACGATTATGAGTCTTGGAATGGGGTTTGGAATCGCCGGCTTTGCTTTCATTTCACAATATCAGGGCAGTGGAGAATTCATCAAAGCCCAAAAAGCTATGGGAAACCTCTTTACCCTTTTTCTAATGTTTTCAATTTTAGCTGGCACCACCGGTTTTATCTTAACTCCATCAATTCTGAAGGCAATGAAGATTCCACCTGACACTTTTGATAACACCGCTATTTACTTGAGGATAATGTTCGCAAGCATTCCCTTCTCCTTTCTCGGTTTTGCTTTCTCTTTTGCCCTAAGAGCTCTTGGAGATACTCGAACCCCCACCTTCATCAACATCTTTGGAATGATACTTAACGTAATACTTGACCCCATACTCATTTACGGGTTATGGTTCTTCCCTAAAATGGGAGTATTAGGAGCCGCTCTTGCTACAGCAATATCAAACTTTCTCTCATCCATTCTTGCCCTAAGACTAATCCAGACAGGAAAAATGGGGCTTAAAATACACTTAAGTGACCTAAAACCGGACCTAAAACTCACTATGAATATTATAACAAAAGGTTTACCAGCAAGCATTGGGCAGTCCCTAAACTCCCTCGGATTCGTGTTTTTAGTTAGTATAATATCAAAATTTGGCTCAGTTGCTGTAGCCGCCTATAGTATTGGAGATAGGGTTATACAAGTCATCTTCACCATATCAGATGCCCTCAATCAAGCCCTCGGTTCCATTCTCGGCCAGAATCTGGGAATTAAAAATTTTAGCAGGGTAAAGGATGCAATAAAAAAGGCAGTCTTACTTAACGCAGGTGTGATAAGTTTTTTTGCAATTTTTATTTATTTAGGAAGGGTGGAATTAATCTCAGTCTTCATAAAAGACCCTCAAGTCATCCTTGAAGGTAAAAACTACATTGAAAAATTCATAGTTGCGATGCCATTTTTTGGAATTTTCGGCGTATTTTCCAGCCTTGCTATGGTTTCAGGAAGAACAACAGAGGGAATGGCTCTTGGCCTAATAAGATTGTGGATATTAAGAATTCCGATGGCTTATTATATGGGAAAACTGTATGGAACCAGTGGCGTTTGGATAGGAATGAATTTGAGCAACATAATTGCCTGTTTAATGGCTTACCTGTGGTATCTTAGAGGGACCTGGAAAAAGACCCTTGTCTGAAGCCCCTTTTAAGGGAATATACTTAAAATCAATGACTTTAATCTCATGCTGTACTAAATTCTTTGGTCTCTTTGGCCACCAAAGGTATATCTCTGCATATATGGGCCTGTTTGGTATAAAAATTTTGTCAGTTACAACCCATTTTTTTATCGGTTTCTCCTTATCCACCATAACTTCGCAGGATTTAAAAACGAGGGAATCAGGAGACCAGTAAATGTAATGTTTTGTTATACTCTTTTTCCTTAATTTAATTGGAAATCTTTCAACAACCCTTTTAACGCTATCAGGTTTTTGCCAGTTGC
>JASEFR010000018.1:0-20669 GCA_030019025.1 bacterium | reverse complement strand
GCCAAACTGCCTGATTATTCCATAGTTTCCTGAAGGATAAAAGGGATTTCCCCATTTAGAAAACTCGATGTCCACTTCAAAGGTCCCTGCCTGAAAATCGTATAAAAAAGGAGCAAAACATGCATCTTTTAAGTCTGACAAATCCCCTTCAACGGTAAAAACAAAAGTTCCATAAAAAAAAGGTTTCTCCGAAATAATCCCGGAAGATAAATAAACGAGACCTGTATCCGTGGACTCTACCGATGCACGAAATATCAGGATATCTCCCTTTTTCTCAAGCATCTGCGAGGTAAACCGATTTTTGCTTCTCGCATCAGAATTTTCAAAAGTTTTCCACCTATATCCCCACAACTCAAAGTTATATGAGTTTAAAACAAACAAAACCAGGAAAAGAACCATGCTAAATTAAATAATAAAGCACACTCAATAATGTAAGCAAAATACCAGGAACTAAAGTGCTTCCATACTTAATTTTTATTCCCTTTTCAAAAAGAAAGTGATAAAGCTCATAAGCCATCATACTCGCAAAAAAACCAGCATGGAAAGAATATGAATAGCTGGCTTTAAATTCTCTACCGTTGAGAAAATAAATTCCCGACAAAAAAATTAAATAGATTGCAAAAAATATGAGAAACCCAAGAAAAACCTTAACAAATCTCTTCCGATTTTCTCTTTCGGAAATCACCACTATTGACCACCTCTCATAAATCCACTTGATTAAAGAAAAAAAGAGAAAACCAAGCCACAATGAATTAATGAGATACATTTTGGTTCCTGGAAGAAATCTTGAGAAAACAGAACCGCCAACCGCTATCCCCACACAAAGGGGACAGAAGGCAAAAAGAAAGTGAAGAGTTATAAGTTTCATTTCTTGATATACCTCTCCAAATATCTTATGACCCTTTCCTCGTCGAAAACTAATTTATTCTTACGTGCGTCAAAAATCGCAGGAACCCTTAATGTGTCCAAACCACTTCTTTTTACAACTTTTACAAACTCCTCGTAATTATAATCGTTATAAAAGACCTCTTTTAAAACCACAGGCCTTTTAAACTCCGTTTTTAAAGTGAAATTTACAACCTTCAAACAATGAGGACATTCTGCCGAATAGTAGAGATAGAGGGTTTTTGTTTCCTCTTTAAAGGAAAATAGTGAAAGGGAAAAGAATACGCAAAAGCCTATAAATCCAATTACAAAGTTCTTTTTGTCCATCTACTTAAATTTTAAAGATTTCAAGGCGTAAAAGAAAGGTCGCGGTTTCCTTCAAAAAAATAATCTCGTTGAAATGTTTATGAGTTTTCCCATCTCTTAGGAAGTGGGGCTGGACTAAATTACCCCACTTTTCAGAGGCCTTAAAGTCCAGCCCGAAGACAGTCAGGTTATTCCTGCATGCTCTTTAAAATTTTCTCCAGTTCCTGAATGTAATCTTCCAGCGCTTTCCTCCCCGATTCAGTTATCTCTATAACTGTCCTGGGCTTTTTCCCCTCGAAAAACTTCCTAATATCCACATAGCCTGCCTCTTCCAGTTTGGTAAGGTGCCTGGAAAGGTTCCCTTCCGTGGTTGAGACAATCTCAAGAAGCTCTTTAAAAGAGAGTTTGCTATGCTTCGCAAGGGCTACCATTACCCTCAGGCGGACTGGCTCGTGGATGATCGGGTTCATAATCAGCCTGTCTTTAATTTTAAATTAAGATAAACATAAAAACCGATATAGAAAATGCCATAAACCGTGAGAGTAAGCGCAATTGCATGTGCTTTCAAAAACATAAAGGCTATAAACCCTGCGAGATTGCTAAGTAAGGAAAAGAGGAACAAGAATCTTTCCGAAAAGAGCCCCCACAAGCCTATGGCAAAAGCTATTATTCCAGGCCACAAAAGGTATAAAAGCTCAGGGGTTTTGGATTTAATGCTCGCAAAGGTCAGAATAACGCCGAAAAATAAGATATATCCCCAAAGTGCTGGCATAAAGGCAAATCTCGTATTTTTCGTTGCTTTTTTCATGTTAAAGAACAAACCCATTATCATGATGAGAAAAATTAAGCCAAAAGAATAATAAGTAAACCGAGAGGTTAAGAGAAGTGTATAAACTCCAAAGGCTAACAACCAGTAGATAAGAGCAATCCACCTTGTCCACTTGAAGCTGTCAAGCAAAAAGAAAAAAGGAAGAAGAAAGTAGAAATACCTAAAATCCTTTGTGAAATAAACAAATAGCGAAGCTATGAGTTGATAAAGACCCCATATCAGGAACTCGGCCTTCGCTCCGCGAAGGCCGAGTTCCGTTTCCTTCCTGAGCAAATTCTTTATCTCATCAAGGGCAGAGAGTGCCTCCCTAATCTCTTTTTCCCTCATATCCACCTCCAAATATAAAACTCAAGCTAAAGGATAAGGTTCCAATAGGGGAATCGGGGGAATTTATAAGTTCACTACCCTCATCAAGCCTCCATTTCCTTGACAAAATTGTATTGTAAGACAACATTGCCATTAAACCCACAGGAAGCTTTTGTGGAATAATAATGAACCCGATAGAAGGAGAAATTGAGAATCCACCCCTCGAGATTGTAACTTCCCTTTCCGGATCAGTCCATACACTGTCCCAGTTTAAATCCTGAATCCTTTTTCTAATTCTAACTGCTTCAGAAAAACCACCTATTCCCAGCATTAGAAATGGACTAAAAATTCCGAGGGAAACAGGAATATATCCAAATTGGAAAAAACCACCGCCTACACTATAAGTCACCTCCAAAGTATCGTTAACCTTTTTTTCTGATGCTACAATTCCACCGCCTCCGATCATTGTCTTGCCAAGGATAGAGAAGCCATGCCCTCCCTGCATAAAGAGGTATTCCATCTTCTCCATCCCTAATTTTGCGAGTTCATCATTTATGCTATAGTTGTTAAACCTTACCAGGCCTGCGGTATAACCGCCAAAGCCCCCGTACAGCGCGCCTATTAGTGTTGCAGTTATAAGAGTAGCCACCATGTTTGACCTCCTTTTGTAAAGAACTTTATTTTGCAAAGTATATTATACGAGAGAAGAATTGTCAAGTGGTAAGCAAAAATGCCCATCAATTCAAGCAAAACAGTGCCTATAACCCAAGTCGGTAAATTATAAACTATTTCAGCTTTATAGCCGCAGAAATTGAGAACTAAATTACAAGCTATTGACATTTTGAGATACAAATGCTATAATTTTTCCATGGACTTAATGCGTTTAATTGAAAAAGTTGAGGAGTATAAGGAAAAACACGGCTCTATAACAAGAGCACTTTCAAAATTAAACGACTTTTACAGCAAAGGAGAAATTACTGAAAAGCAGTTTCTCATTCTCAAAGCAGATTACGAAAAGGAGATAAATTTCCTTACTAAGGAACTCGACGACCTCCTTACCCAAGTAAGAAATAAAGTGGAAGAGTTAGAAAGCAAGCTTAAAGAACTCAATATTGATTACAAAAGAACCAAAATAGACATTCTCCTCGGTAATAAATCCCCTGATGCAGGAAGAGCAGAACTTGCAAAAATAGCGAAAGAAATTGCTCTAACAGAGCATGAATACAAACAATACAGTGCAATTTTAGAGGCAGAAACAGAAGAAGATTTCGAAAAAATTAGGAAGATGACACCGCCTACCAGCATAAAAGTAGAGAATGTTACACCCGTTCAAGAATTATTCGAACAGGAAGAACAATTAAAAAAGAAACGATTAGAGGGCAAGGCACAGCTTTATTTAAAACCCCTTGAAGAAGTATACAAAAGGCTTGAAAAGATAAAGGATTTCTTAGCGGAAAGCCTTCCAGAAGTCGAAACGGTGAAAAATAACCTCGAAGAAGAAGCAGGGAAGCTTGTTATAAAGATACGAATGGGTGGTCCCGAAGAGCAAAATGCCAGAAACAAACTGATGGAGGTCATAAAGAAAGTAAAGGAATATGACGAGCTTCTTGCGAAGATTAGCAAAACTATTGAAGAAATAAGCAAAAAGCTGGGAGAAAAAGAGCTCATTCTAATTGAAAATCAGGAAGATGTATCAAAGATCGGACAGGTAGAGGAAATCAACCTGGAAGAAGCCTCAAAAATCCTTGAAGAACTTGAAAAACAGGGATTGGAAGTAATCAGTACAGTCCCGGAAGAGAAATTTGAGGAGGAAGAAGAGAAGGAGGAAGCAGCAGGAGGAGAAGAAGAGAAAAAAATCTCCGAGGAACCTTTGCCAGAGTTTAAGACAGTAAAACGAAAGAAGCATTCACCCGTCGTCCCAATTTTCATTTCAATAACTATCGTGTTAGGAGCATTATTTGCAGTTTATAGGAAATTCTTCTTCACGCCTACACCCGAAGAAAAGGTAACATACCCCGTCTATATGGGCAATACAGCACACAATTTCAATGTCAATGCCATCGTGAGTAATCAGGCACCTCGTATTGATTGGTCAAGAAACTTAACCGGTACGCCATCCCAGCCAGCCATAAATGATGGAGTTATTTATGTAGGGACAAGCGAGGGTTTACTTTATGCATTAGACACGCTCGGCAACGTGTTATGGCAGTTAAATCTGAATGGAAGTATAAACCATATCCCTGTTATTATGAATAATAACATAATTGTTGGAACCTCAAACGGCTCTTTGTATATCATTAATACAACAGGGCAAATTTTAAAGTCAAAAACTTTTGGCGGATCCATTGCGTCACCCCCCATTGCCTTTGGGGAAGTTATCTACGTACCCGTGTTTCAGGAAGGTGTTTACGCGTACAATGTAAATCAGGATAAAATTGAGTGGAAGTTTTCTACAGAAGGAATGGTTAAAAATATACCCCTAATTGATCAAACTAATCTTTACATTGCCGACTTGAGCGGGAAAATTTATATCGTAAACAGAAACACAGGCATGGAAACTAACCATTTAAACACCTCAGCTCCTATCGAAAACTATTTAAACTTATCCGAAAATTACCTGATTTACGGAAACGCAGCGGGTGAAATAGGATGCTTTGATGTAACAAAGAGCACAATCATATGGTCCTTTAACCTTGCGGAGCCGGTGGCTGGGTGTCCAGCCATTAAGGATAGCTTTGTAGTAGTAAATACTGCCTTTGGGAAAACTTACTCCCACCACATTAAAAATGGGATAAGACTTTGGAATTTTAATACGCACAACTTTATTTCTTCCACACCAGTTATTATTGACACCTTTGTATTTGTCTCAACAACTACGGAAACGGGTGAATTTGGTGAACTTTACTGTCTCAGTCTAAACAATGGCAATCTAATCTGGGTACTTCCTATACCCAAGGTCCTTGAAACTTCACCAGTATTCTGGGGCAAGAGGCTGTTTATAGCTGCGCGGGACGGAACCATGTATTCTTTAAGCTTTTGATAAGACGATTTAATCCCTTTATAATTAAGCACAACAGGGCCGTTAGCTCAGGAGGTAGAGCACCGGATTTTTAATCCGGTGGCCGCAGGTTCGAGTCCTGCACGGCCCATTTTTCCGAGATTTTGCACGTAAACAAAAAAGACCTTTTATTGCCTTTAGCCAAGGAGGAATAGTGCCGCTTGTTTTAATCATAATGGGCTCCAAACAAGATATCCCTTTTTGCAAAAATATTAAAGAGGAGTTAGAAAAATTTGGTATTGAATCAGTTATGCGCATAGGTTCTGCTCACAAAGTACCTCTAAAAGTTTTAGAGATACTTAAAGAATACGAAGACAAAGTCGAGGTCATTATAACGGTTGCGGGGAAAAGTAACGCTCTAAGTGGTTTTGTTGATGCCCAAATTACGAAGCCTGTAATCGCATGTCCACCCTACTCTGAAAAATTCGGTGGAGCTGACCTATTTTCTTCTCTGCGAATGCCGAAAGGGGTAGCCCCCCTTGTCGTATTGGAACCTGAACAGGCAGCCTTAGCCGCAGCTAAAATAATAGGAATCCAAAACGCCCATGTGAGGCAAAAAGTTGAAGAGTACCAGAGAGGACTTAAAGAAGAAATAGAAAAGAGTGACAAGGAGCTTCTGGATGGGCAGTGTTAAAGACCTCATAATCATAAAGGAACCCACAGAAGAGAAAACAGGTATAGGACAATTTGTTTTTTCTGATCGCTACTCCGTTTTTGATTGGGGTGAAATGCCAGACCATATCCCAGACAAGGGCAAGGCAATATGTATAGTAACTGCCTACTTCTTCGAAAAACTTGAGCAAAAAGGCATAAAAACGCACTATCTCGGCGTTGTAGAAAATGGGACAGTTAAGAGACTTGATGAAGTAAAAGAGCCATCTGATACCCTTCAGTTCAAAATGGTAAGAGTAGTAAAGCCGGCCTTTGACGGGAAAGATTACAACTACTCAGTGTTTAGGACATTAAAATCTAATTTCCTTATCCCTCTTGAAGTAATATATAGAAACTGGCTTCCCGAGGGTTCTTCACTTCTTAAGAGGCTTCAAAAGGGCGAGTGGAAACCAGAAGATGTGGGGCTAAGCCAAATGCCTATAGCAGGCCAGAAATTGGAAAAGACAATCCTCGATTTTTCAACAAAACTTGAAATTACCGATAGATATATTAAAGAAAAAGAGGCACTTGAGATCAGCGGGCTCACAAAAGAAGAGTTCAACAAACTAAAAGAAACGGCCATGAAGATAAACGAAATCATCACCGAAGAGGCCAGCAAGTTGGGCCTTACTAATGAAGACGGAAAATTTGAATTTGCCCTTGATGAAGGGAGAAATTTAATAATTGTGGACGCTGTAGGAGCCCTTGATGAGTGCAGGTTTACTTATCATGGAACGCCCGTTAGTAAAGAGATATTGAGAATATTTTACCGAGAAACTGATTGGTATAAGGAAACGGAAAAAGCTAAAAAGGAAGATCGACAAAACTGGAAGAACCTCGTTAAATGCAGTCCCCCACCCCTCCCACAGGAGTGGAAAGAGTTGGTCAGCAATATTTATAAAAGCTACACCAACGAAATTACGGGAAGAAAGTTTTTTGATGTTCCATCCCTACCACAACTTCTTTCACAATTAGAAAAGTTAATAGGCAGATTTAAAGAATAAAGCAATTACAAAGGCTTTAATAATTAAAGATTTTCTTGCTCCAGGATGTTAATTACGATTTTTACGAGTTCAGGATCAAATTGCTTACCACTTTCTTTAATGAGTTCAAAAACCACCTGGTCCTTGTTTAATGCTTTCCTGTAAGGTCTATCAGAGAGCATTGTGACAACTGCGTCAGATATACAGAGTATACGTGCTCCCAAAGGGATTTCTTCACCCTTGAGCCCTTCGGGGTACCCTCTTCCATTATACCACTCATGGTGCATCCCTACATACAATGCGGGTCGCTCAAGTCCGGGTATGTGTTCTAATATCTCCCTCCCCACAATAGGATGGTTCCTAATTTCGTCCCATTCTACATTGTTTAGGGGACCGTCTTTAAGTAATATGGCTTTTTCCACAACAACCTTCCCTATATCGTGAAGTAAACCCGCAAGATATATATTTTTCTTCTCTTCGGCTGGCAAGTTTAATGCTTCTGCAACCTTCAAAGCAAATTCAGCTACATCCTTTGAATGGGTAGCGGTAAAATAGTCCTTTTTACTTTCAAGTTGAGATAGAATTTCGATTATTTTGTCGAGAGCTTCAACACTCTTTTCGTACAGAAAAAGATTTTTGGATGCAACTTTAACAGAGCTAAAGAGAACCCTTATCAGTTCTTGATCTTCTTTGGTAAGCTTTTCCTTGGTTCGAGAACCAAGAACAGCTATAAAATTCCGATTTTCTATGGAAAAGGGAACCGCACACAAAATTTTATAGTCAAGATTGGGATTTCTAATAAAAGTAGGGCATATCTCGTCACCTTTTTCCAATGTACCTGAAGAAGAAATATTCTTTTTTATTTCAGCAAGCTCAACTTTTGAAAAACCAAAATTATATAGCAAGGTTAAATCAACAGGGTTAAAGTTATAAAAAGCACAATTTTCAATTTTCACTATTTCTTTAAGATATTCCCTTGAAACATCGAAGATTTTAAGAAGACTCGACTCGCTTAAAATATCTTCAGCCAGATCCTTAACAAAGAGGAGGGCTTTTAACCTCTTCTCAGAATCTTCGCGGTGTTTTAGCAATTTCAAGACACTCGTGAGATAAGGAATGAGAGACTTTAAAAGTCTGACTTCCCCCTGGGTATAAGAAGGTAACCCCTCATATCGACCCAAATAAATCATCCCAAAAAGCTTCTCTTCAACAAAAATGGGGGCGATCATTACTCTGTCAACTTTATAGTACTCAACAAATTTTTTCAAAATTCTCGGTTCGTTTTTAGCGTCGTTAATAACCAGTATATCCTTTACTTCTAAAGCTTTGGAAGCTGCCGTTTCGGGCGTGAGAGGAACATTGAAGAAGCCTTCAAGCATCACGTTACCGTGTAAGGAGACATCCTTGTAACCTCTACCCTTTCCCACTAAAACATTGCTTACCTCATCATAAACGGTAATTGCACCTAATGTTGACGATGTAATCACACTCAAATAGGAAATGATCTCATTGTAAATTTCTTGGAAATCCCTAACTTCTATAATCTTGCTTGCAAACTCGTCGAGAACATTCCTTAGATACTCCGATACCGTAATTTTTAAGACGAGCATTACAAATCCTTTATGTCTGTTTATCCACTTCAATACCAATTCATCGGTGCCCTCAAAGGTTATAATAAGTCCACTAAGCGCATCAATAAAGGCAACTTTGTCATCAAAAGAATAAACCTCTGGAATCTCGCCTCCTAAACCTATGAAATCCTTACTGTAAGGGGATTCAAAGATATTATAATAGAACTCCACCCCCTTCACCTGGGAGACATTATCCCTCAATAAAGACTCAAAACTATTTAAAACCCTATGTTCACTCATGTGAAAATTATAATAAGCAGATACAAAATATTCAACAAAACATTAAAAGGGCATTGAGGCAGTAAAAATACAAAGCTTTAGATTTTGTAGTAAAACTCTTCCAACAACTTGCTTATACAGTACCAAAACTCTATAATATTACTATAGGCGCCATCGTCTAGTCTGGCTCAGGATACCTGGTTCTCAGCCAGGAGACCCGGGTTCAAATCCCGGTGGCGCTACCACTGGGGGATCGTCTAACTGGCAGGACAGCGGACTCTGGATCCGCCAGTCGGGGTTCGAATCCCTGTCCCCCAGCTTTTAGTTTACAATGAATTTAAAAGAAGGCTTGACCTTTGATGATGTTTTAATTCTCCCAGGTGAAAGTGAAATTCTTCCTGCGGAGACCGATTTAAGAACTATATTTGCCAAAAATGTTCCATTAAACATACCCCTTGTTTCCGCTGCAATGGACACAGTTACCGAATCAGAAATGGCTATTGCCATTGCCAGGCTCGGAGGCATTGGAGTCATCCACAGAAATATGACACCAGAAAAGCAAGCC
The DNA here is from genome assembly GCA_030019025.1 of bacterium. NCBI lineage: Bacteria > bacterium. The sequence continues at coordinate 11,236 of JASEFR010000018.1, read as the reverse complement.
GAAGAAGTTAGGAAAGTTAAGAGAGCCCAAAGTTGGTTCATAGAGGATCCTTTTGTTCTCGGGCCTGAAAATATAGTGAAAGACGCTTTAAAACTTATAGAAGAAAAAGGTATTTCAGGAATTCCAATTGTCGATAATGAGAGGAGACTTCTTGGAATAGTCACGAAAAGGGACCTTCTTTTTGAAAATGATGACTCAAAGCCCCTTGAAGAAGTAATGACAACGAATCTCATTACGGGAATTGTCGGCATATCAATGGAAGAAGCAAAAAAGAAGATGAAAAAACATAAGGTTGAGAAACTTCCGATCGTTGATAAAGATGGTAGACTAAAATACCTTGTGACCTTTAAGGACATTTTAAGAAAGCTGGAATATCCTGACGCAAATGTAGATTCCCACGGTCGTTTAAGGGTTGCAGCAGCCTGCGGAACGGGTGATGATTCAAAGGAGAGAGTTAAAAAACTTGTAGAAGCTGGTTGTGATGTAGTTGTAGTTGATACCGCCCACGGCCACCATAAGAGAGTAATTGAAATGGTTAAGTGGATAAAAAAGAACTTTGAAATCCCAGTAGTTGCAGGCAACGTAGCCACAAAGGAAGGCTGCAAGGCATTGATTGAAGCTGGTGTTGATGGAGTCAAAGTTGGTGTCGGTCCCGGTTCCATATGCACTACCAGGGTGGTCGCAGGTATAGGTGTACCTCAACTTACTGCAATAATGGACTGTTATGAAGAAGCGAAAAAATATGACATCCCAGTAATTGCCGACGGAGGAATCAGATACTCAGGAGATATTGTAAAGGCCCTTGCTGCTGGGGCCTCCTCCGTTATGATCGGTAGCCTTTTTGCTGGTACCGATGAAAGTCCTGGAGAAACAATCCTTTACGAAGGGAGAAAGTTTAAGGTCTATAGAGGAATGGGTTCCTTAGGTGCCATGTCTCAGGGGAGCAAGGATCGTTATTTCCAGGATAAACAAAGCAAGTTAGTCCCAGAGGGTGTTGAAGGAATGGTACCCTACCGTGGAAAGGTCGCTGATGTGGTTTTTCAGCTCTTAGGCGGCCTCCGCTCTGGCATGGGCTATACTGGATCAAAAAATATTCAAGAGCTAAGGGTAAAAAGCAGGTTTATAAAAATTACCCACGCCGGTGTGAGGGAATCCCACCCCCATGACATTATAATTACCAAAGAAGCCCCTAATTATAGCCCACCTGGAAATCAATAAAGAATTTTAGCAGTATCCAAACCAGGAAAATATTGGTTAAAGTCCAGTCCCAATACCAGGGCACAATCAGAAATTTTGTCATAATCCCATTCCATCGTAATTTCTTTGCAACCAAGCCATTTGGCAAGATGTTTAGCGTGAGACATAGAAGAGTCAGAGCGTTCCACAACAACCGTCTTTTTAATTGTATCTCTTGAACTCGAATAGTAAACCACGTCAAAGCCATCCTGCCTTAAGAGAAAAGTAACCTTTCTTGCAAGGCCAGGGATACCAGTAGCATTAATCACTTCAACTCTTATTGAAGGATTCACATTTTTTACGTACCACATCCTATTACGCACTTTATATGCTCTAAATGATGAGTAAACCGCAACCGCTAAAAACACAACAAAAATAACTCCTAACAACACTGAAAGTATCATCCGCTTTTTCATATTGAAAATTTTAATGGCGAAGAATTGAACTAAAAGAATTATTGGAGTTTTTATTCAAGTTTGTAGAAATTTCTTCAGCTTAATGGTAGTGCCATCATCGAGATGGGACTAAGGAAATTGTTTTTTTATACTCACAGAAAAACTGGAAGCCTGCAACGGGATGGGAAGAGATCAAAGCCTATTTAATTGAGGAATCATGGTTCTACTCCCCTTAGAGGCGCTTAAATGTGGAAAAATGTTGTTAAAATGAAAAAGACAAAATGGACACATGCCAAACATCCCTTATTCACCAGGAACTGATTTACTGAGTTCCTAAGGTTATAATATATTGTAATTAGAACAGGGGGTGTGTATGTTAAATGTCTTAATTCTATTAAGCTGCCTTTTTTCATCTCCGGATGTTCACAGCAAGTATAATTTCAACAAATATCAGAAGCATTTTATAGAGGAGGCGTTAAAGAAACCCTTAGATAGTCTGAGTGAAGATGAAGTTATGGAGTTCTGGAATGGCCCTGATGCTGCTTCTGCGAGGTACACAATTGGTATTTACCTTGCTGAGTTAATGAGGAGGTATTTTAAAGGGCGGGGTTTAAATGTTCCAGATACTACATGGTACGACTTCTGGACGGCCCTCCATGAGTTGGAAACTAATGAAGATTTTAAAAGGGATAGCGTTAATAAATACATCCTTAATTTTTTCGAGCGTTTTCTGGGCCATGGCTATGGCAGGAGTGGTGTGATGTTTACGAAGAGGCTTGAGAATATAAGGATAGAGAGGAGGCTGAAAGCGAGGGTGGATCTGCCCAGGCTGTGTAAGAAGGGAGAATATCTTATTTCGTGGGAGCCGAGGCAGGTTGTAGCAGTGCATGACCCATTGATTTATCATTTTGGAGATGGATGCAACATGGAAGAGATATGGAGAAATATGGCTGTTAAGGATACCGGAATTTTACTTACGTTTAGACCAATTCATGCAGGTATTGTACCAGATTACATAATAGAGGAAAATGGGGGTTTAGGGGGGCATTTAAATGAAGGTAAGCTACTTTTAATATCGTACGTAAGTGGCAAGGCTATACCTCTTTTGGAACGGTGGAAAATGTCCATTCTCGAAGTGTTTTGGGGTGGATTTGGTATGCAGGATCTTGTATCTGATGATGACAGCTGTATAAAGGCTATAAGGGAAATAGCCGTTTTGAAAGAAGATGGCTGGCATTATGTTGGTTTATTCCCTCCTGATGAGGGTATAAAAGAATATCTTGAAAGGAGGAGAAAAACAGGGGAGGTATTGATAGATGTGGATTATGATCCAATGGGGGAATCAGCCTACTATGTTTTTCCTGAGGTGATTTTTACGGATGATGTTGTTCAGTCTGTGCTAAAATTTATAAGAAAAGAACTTCCTGTTTTAAAGCAGGAGAGGTAAAGATGATAAAGGTTTTACTTTGTTTAGCAGTATCAGCCTGTGATCCCAATGCATATACTGCTAATGGGGCCTGGTGGGATATAAGCCGTTATTCTACAATCCTTATTTACATAGACCCGCGTTTTGACGCTGTAACAAGGACAAAGATAATCACAGACGTCATACGATCCTGGAATGCATACACACAGGAATGCGGGTTTTCTTTGCAATATAAAAGCACTGATATTGAACACGCCTGGCACGCGATTGTGATTAGAATGGATTTGGACTTGCCAAGTGCAGACGATATCCTTGGCCGAACCCTATGGAAGACTGTTGCCAATCGCAGGACTGGAAAGATCGATTTTTGGGGGAATAATAATTTATATATTCTGGTCGGGCCACCGGAGAAATATGTACGAGAAGAGGTTGACTTCTATACTGTATTGAGGCATGAGATGGGTCATGCCCTCGGGCTTGGCCATTCTCCGTGTCCTGATTGCCTGGTGGATAGCACGCTTCCTCCCAATACAGTTCGTTACATTTCAGATGCAGAGCAGAATGGACTTTACTGCATTTATGGTAGCCTTTTCGGTGATAGGGTAAGGCCTGGAGGTGGGTTCGAGGCACATATAACTCCTATAGACCGTCGTCATGTTACGATAAGCATGCTTATAGGATCATGCAATGGAATGGGAACCGGTGGTGCCGATTCCGCAAAGGTGAAGATGAATTTTCATAGAGGTAAGGACATCGTATGGCAGACGATTGATAGTTTTCCATATCCTTCACGGTGTTATTGGGATAGTGTAGTTGTGGAACTGCCTCCATGGGATGACAACGAGAGTGGGTGGAGGGTATTAAGGAGTTATGTCTACTTCCCTGATACAACGATAATATCAGAGTCTGACACTTTTTATTTTGGCTTTTTAGAGGTAGAAGATAGTACCGGGTCTTTTAGTATGGAAGATAGTATACCTCTTGATATTGCAACACTTCCTGAGGGTTTGAAAATTACAAACTCGGGTAGATTCCCTGTGTCTGTGGATATTTACAATAGTTGTGGAAGAGCTATAAGAAGCAAGATGAAGATAGAGCCATCAGAAGGGGTGTTATTGGAGGATATGACACAAGGCGTTTACATCATAAGAGTTACTGTTGATGGTGGAGATAAGCGTGTTTATATAAGGAAAATTATAGCATTTTAGCTTCAGAAAATCTGGGTTTTTGAAAATTTTATCCAGATAGTAAAGAAAAAAAGTGCTAAATACAAATTTTTTAAATCTCCCTTCCTGGACCTTGTTGCATCTTGAAAATAAACAGCACGGGAATTAAAATTCTTATATGCACGAAAAGCGATTATTTTTGCCAGCAAAAAAAGAAGAAATCCTGAATTTAAAGGTAGGGGAAAGGGTTCTTCTCAACGGAACTATATACACCGCACGAGATGCAGCCCATAAAAGGATATTGAATGAACTTGAAAGGGGGGAGTTTAACCTGTTTCCCTTAAATGGTGCAATTATTTATTATTGCGGTCCCTCCCCTGCACCCCCTGGAAGGATTATAGGATCAGCAGGACCAACCACTTCCTATCGCATGGATCCATATGTACCTATACTTTTAAAGCACGGCGTCCATGGATTTATTGGGAAGGGCAAAAGGAGTCAGAAAGTTAGAGAAGCCCTAAGAAAATTTGGTGGTGTTTATTTTATTGCTACTGGTGGTGCTGGGGCTTTACTCTCGACAAAGATCGTAGGCTCAAAGGTGATCGCTTATGAAGACCTTGGACCAGAGGCAATATACGCTTTTCAAGTAGCAGATTTTCCTGTAATAGTTGGTATTGATGCTAACGGAAACGACATTTATGAAATTGGTCCGCAAAACTACAAAAACCAGACTAATCAACAAAATAAGAATTAAAACCATCCGAAAAAAGCGTCGTGTCATCCGTCACTATATAGTATTCCAATCCCTCTATTTTTTTCCTCAGACTTTTTGCTTCATCGGGCCCTAAAACAAATATTGCAGTGGCAAAAGCGTCACAGAGGGTTGCATCACCATATATTACCGTAACACTTCGAACACCATTTGACACGGGATAGCCAGTAAAAGGTGAAAAAATGTGGCTATACCTTGTTCCATTTTGCTCCACGTACCTTTCGTAATCTCCAGAAGTACAACAAGCCAAATCTGATAGTGCGATAATTCTGTTAATTCCCCTATTATGAGGGTCCCTTATCCCAACTTTCCACGGCCTTCTGCCCTTTGAACCCAAAAGATAAAGATCTCCTCCCGCGTCTATTATTGCAGAGTTCACGCCTCTGGTCTTGAGGTATTGTGCGGAAAGGTCAATCGCATAACCCTTAGCTATTCCTGCAACGGTTATCCTTTGATTTTTGCCAATCTTAACTGCGTTGTCTGATACAATAACCTCTTCGAAGTTGATAAACTTTCTATACTTCTCAATAGAATCCTCAGGGGGAAATTTATATTTGCCCTGCTCATCAAAGTGCCAGAGGTGAACAAGAGAACCAACGGTAATATCAAAAGCCCCATCTGTCAGATCAGACACAAGAAGAGCCTTCTTAATGCAATCTGCAGTATAAGGATGAACGGAAACAAATTTGCCAGAATTACTGTTGACTTTGTAAATATCCGAATATGGCTTTACGGGATTCATTAATGAATCTACAAGACGAAAAATATAATAAACAGAGTCACTAAAAAAAGCGTAATCTTGGGGAAGGGTAACGTTCAAAACGGTGCCCATCACAATGTATGTCTTTGTCACGTAGTTTGATTTTTCGGGAGAGCAGGAAATTCCTATAAGAATGAAAATTGGCAAAATTCTTTTCTTCATTTTGAAGGCATAACCTTAACTTTTACAAATTTGCAAGGGGGGCTACCATGGCCAACTTTCATAATCTGGCCAGGTTCTCCCTTGCCACATCCGGGAATTCCGTAATATTCAAATTCCTTCTCGTTGCCTACCATTACCAGATTATTCCAGAACACCGGTGTTATCCCAGTGTAAGAAGGGTTTTTGACCATGCCCACTATTTTTCCATTCGAAATGAGATAGCCAACCTCTGTACCAAATTGAAAGTTTAGTCTTTTATCATCAATAGACCAGGACTTGTTAGTCTTCATAAGAACACCATACTTTGTAGATTCAATCATTTCATCCAAGGAGGAATTTCCCGGAAGAAGGTTTATATTGGTCATCCTCACCAAAGGTATCCTTGACCAATCCTGGGCCCTTGCAGCTCCTGAACTCCTTGCATTTATATAGTAAGCACTTTCCCTCGAGGAAAGATATCCAGAAAGGATTCCATTTTTTATGAGTGGAACTTTTTGTGCTTTAACGCCTTCATCATCGTAACCAAAGGTGCCAAGTCCGTGCGGGTAGGTGGAATCCTGATAAACATTCAAAAGCTCTGAACCATATTGAAAACTATTCAGTTTATCGAGAGTCGCAAAACTTGTTCCCGCATAAGACGCCTCAAATCCAAGCACTCTGTCCAATTCTAAAGGGTGACCAATAGACTCATGAATCTGTAAAGCCATCTGATCAGGAGCAAGAATAACATCCATCTCGCCTTCTGGGCACGTAGGAACTACCAAAAGTTGTTGAAGCTCGTCAATGAGCTGTTCAGCAATGGCTATCAAGTTCAATTCTGATATGTATTCATACCCCTTCCTGAGTGTATTCGAAAAGCTCCTTTCCTGTACCTCACCTTTTCTCTCCCCCACAACCTTAAGGGAGATGGAGGAATCAATAAACTTTTGGTCAATCAAACTTCCTTCTGTACTGGCAAACACCTGCTTAAATTCTTCAAACTCCATGTAAGAAATACGCTTTTTTACATATCTTCCTTTTAAATGCGAATCTACCTCAAGAAGCAGATTAATCTTATCCTCAATATTAACTTTAAAGGGGTCTTTGACAAAGGCGCTGACATAGCTATCCACGTAAGAAGGCTCCTCACTCAATCCAGACTGTCTTCCAAGTTTACCGGCAGAACGGGCTATTTCCACTGCACTATTAATAGCTTCCTCCGCATCCCTTATAGAAGTCGAACTAATGCCAGCAAAACCCCATCGCCCATCGATGAGCGCACGAACCCCCACACCTTCACTCACTGATTTTCCAATCTCCTCAACAATCCCATCCTTAATTAAAATAAATTCTTTAACTACTCTTACCACCCTTACATCTCCGTATTGAACTTTTTTCATTTTTAGCAAATCAACAACACTTTCTGCCAGCTTTTTCATCACTACCCCCCGATTATCACATGACTGCTTATGTTTTTAAGCACCTGAAGGCAGGAAAGAGCTGCCAGGAAACTGGTTTTTGGATTCTGTGGAAACGGCCTATTTTTTAAAACTATTTTAAGCTCTGCTGCCTCTGATTCTACTTCTATAGTATGCATGTTATTTTTAACTTTCGGATCAACAATTATTTCGACCTCGAGCTTTTCCAAAATATCACCAGCAAGGCCAAGAGCAACGGCTACATTTATATTTTGCGGAAAGAGTTTTGCTGCCTCTGCAGCAGACCCCTTAAACAAAGTTTCAGGTTGTTCAGTGCTTTTCCCAAGTCCCGCCGGGGGTTTTCTCGTAACCAGTTTGGCCTTTGAAATGTTGACATATGACAAAGCCTTAAGTCCATCAAGACCCGCTACTGCACCCGAGGGAATATATATTTTTCTGTTATTTAGACGCGCAAAATCAAAAAGTTTGCGTCTGAACTCCTCGTCAGCAAAGGCACCTGCACTCATAGCTACGAGATCTTTGCCCGACTCTAAAATCCTAAAACCATAATCTTTTAGAGCCTGTTGAGAAGCTGCTTCCAAAACTACATCTACGTCGTACTTAATGAAATCTTCAAAATCGAAAGCAATATCAGGTTTGATTGAAAGTAAATTCTGAAGCTGGTAAGCTTTTTCAACTCTTACGTCGAAAACAACACCCAGAACAGTATGAGGTACAACACCCTCTTCAATTTTTCTCGCTACAAAGTTCCCTATGGCACCACAGCCTATAATTCCAAGTCTCATAATTCTAACTCCAGACTAACGTCGCAACTTCTCACTGTCTTTGTAAGATAACCCGAAGAGATAATATTTACACCGGTTTTTGCATAGTCTTCAAGGTTTTCAAAGGTAATGCCACCCGAAGCCTCAAGAAGTACTCTCCCGTAATAACCCAGTTCCTTATATTTTTCAACAACTTTTGAAATCTCTGCGGGGGTCATATTGTCGAGCATTACTATATCCGCACCCTCCTGAGCTGCAATGAGAGCCTCTTCTAAAGTCTCAACCTCAACTTCTATTTTGTGGGCAAAGCTGGATTTCTCTTTCGCGTGCCTGACAGCCTGTGCCACTCCACCGAGCAATTTAAGATGGTTATCTTTGATCATAACGGCATCAGATAAAGAAAACCTATGGGTGTCGCCACCGCCTGTTTTAAAAGCCATTTTTTCGAAATACCTCATTCCGGGAGTGGTCTTTCTCGTACAGGCAATTATTATATCTGGATTACATGCACGGGCTTTCATTACAAAAAAAGCAACCTGAGTAGTTATTCCCGAAAGGTGACCTATCAAATTAAGTAAGGTTCTCTCAAGTTGCAAAATTAATTTCGCATTACCATTTAAATAAATAAGCACATCATTCTTTACAACCCAATCTCCATCGCGTTTTTTCAGTTGAACATTCAAGCCCAAGTACTCACACAACTCTTTGACATACTCGAGTCCAAAAACCTTGAAATTCTCTCTGGCCTCAATTCTTGCCTTACAGTGGACAGCATCAGGAATAAGTTCAGAACTTACATCCCCGAAGGGCATATCCTCTTCAACATATTCAAGTAATTTCTTTAAAATTCCGTAAGCCATCGTTATAATTATTAAACCTCACGCGGGTAAAAGCAAGGAGGAAATATGGCAATACTGTTGAGCAAAGACTCGAAGGTAATTGTTCAGGGAATTACGGGGCGTGATGGTTCCTTTCATGCCAAGCTGATGAAAGAATATGGGACAAAAGTTGTGGGAGGCGTTACGCCGGGAAAAGGCGGACAATTTGTTGATGGAATACCCGTTTTCAACACAGTAAGGGAAACCGTTGAAAAAGAAGGAGCAGATGTTTCATGTATTTTTGTACCTGCACCCTTCGCAGCCGATGCGATTATGGAAGCCGCCGATGCTGGAATTAAACTAATCGTTGCCATTACTGAAGGTATTCCCGTTCAGGACATGGTTAAAGTCGTTAAATTTGTAGAAGAAAAGGGAGCAAGGCTAATTGGACCGAACTGCCCTGGTTTAATAACCCCGGGGGAAGCTAAAGTCGGCATAATGCCCGGGCACATTTTTGCAAGTGGCCCTGTAGGGGTAATATCGAGAAGCGGAACTCTAACCTATGAAATTGTAAGCCATTTGACAAGTGCGGGGATCGGTCAATCCACAGCCATTGGAATTGGAGGAGACCCCATTATAGGCACCAAATTCATTGACCTTTTAAAACTATTTAAGGAAGACAAGGAGACACAGGCGGTTGTCTTGGTGGGAGAAATAGGTGGAACAGACGAACAGGAGGCAGCCGCTTACATAAAAACCGAATTCGGGAAACCGGTTGTTGCTTTCATCGCAGGCAGGACAGCACCAAAAGAAAAACGGATGGGGCATGCAGGTGCAATAATCTCAGGAAGCGAAGGCACTGCAGAAGAAAAAATTAGGGCTTTTAGCGAAGCAGGTGTACCCGTTGCAAAGGAACCCAGAGAAGTTGCCGAACTCGTTGCTAAGGTTCTAAAATAATGCTTTTAATCATTCTTTTTTTAGCTGTAATAGACTCTACCTTCTTTTCATACCTTAAAGAAAAACCTTTCAAAGCGAGTTTTGTCGAAATCGTAAAATACAAAGAATTTGAAACCCAGGATACCTTCCGAGGAACCATTACCCGCAGAGGCTTGAATATTACAATGGAAATTACTTATCCATCAAAAGAAACATACATAATAAAAAAAGATACACTCTTTATAAAGAGCCAGGGGAAAGAGACCTCATACCCTATTGAAGAAGATGCTCTTAAACTGCTCAATTTCCAATTTTTAAACGACAGTCTAAATTATGATTTGAAAGTCAACGGTGACACGTTAATCCTCAGATCGAAAAATGACTCTCTATTTCTCGTGGCAAAATTGGTGATTCAGAATGGTATTCCTAAAGCATTTGCCATAGAAGATGAGGAGAAAATATTAAGGTTTTCCTTCAAAAACTGGAAATTTTATGAGTGATTTATTAGAAAGAAGCGATCATTGTTTCGTCTGCGGTGAAAAAAATCCCATTGGTCTAAAGGCAAAGGTTGAAGGAACAGGGCCTGAAAGATTCATAAAAATAAAACTCGATGCCAATTACGAAGGGTACGATGGCATCATCCATGGAGGGATTCTTGTAACTTTGATGGATGAAGTTATGGCTTATTCTGTCTCCGATGGAACAAATTGGGGAGTCACTGCTTCCATAGAGGTAAAATTCAGAAAAAAGGTTGAATCAGGAAAATATATAATTGTTTATGGAAAATTACTTGAGAAATCAGGAAGTTGGGCAAAAGCAGAAGCAAGAATCACATATGAAGGTGAAAGCACAATCCTCGCCGAAGCAAGAGGGCTTTTTAAGCTTATTACCATAAGGTAAATATGCATTAAAACAATTCTATAGCCACAAAATAACCGATAAAATCAACCCTCTAACCTAACAGGTCTCTTTAAAACTACCAGAGATTCAGAGTTCTCCCAGATTCTAATATTATCCTCAAATAGTCTTTGTGGATATCATCTTGATATTCATATTTCCTGCCCGTTACATCACCTATGTCCATTTTGTTTGCAAAGAAATTGCCTGAAATATCTCTATATCTGGGGCCACTTTGGGGAATCTGAACTTTTGAAACAGTTGCTTCTATGGAGAAGATTATATCTCGGTGGGGGAAAATAACTTGAACATTCCTCGTAGAATCGGCATTACAATTAGCATACACATAAACAGTGTCACCGATGGAACCGTCTCCTTTAATTACTCCTCCGCGGATAGTGCCTATAAACGGTGAAGTCATATTTTCATTGCTCCTTATGGCGTTTACGTAGCAACCCACAATATCCTTTATCTGATACGCCACAT